>JAUIIF010000195.1 GCA_030431945.1 Bacteroidia bacterium
CCCACCAGACTGATGATAATCGCCAGTAATGCCATCCAGAAGGAAGCATTTTGGTCAAACCTTTTACTTTTTGCCATTGGCTAAAGATATTGAGCAAGGACAAATTATACTATTATTTTATCCTTCTCCAGGAGTTCCGAGTAAAGTATAGCATTGCAAATTTTTATCCAATTCTTCCCTGCATCCGTGCCTTTGGTCAGCTCCGTCCCTGCTCTTGCTGAGCTGAATCAAGGGGAATTACCCACTCAAAAAAGGGCCTTCTGCGAAAAACACCTATTTTTCGACATGCGAATCATCTTACTTTTTATTTTCCTTGCCAGTGGCCACCTGCTTACCGCGCAGGCACCTGCGGCAGATTCAACTTTGCTCCGGCAGGCCATGGAGGCATACGGTGCCTGGCACCCGTACTCCGGTGACATCTGGCGCGCCAGTACCAAGGGCTCGGTCAGGGCAGAATTGCTCGACCTGCAGGAAATGAGAAACCGCGTTCCGGGGGTGGAAAAGCTGACCATGGCGCAGCGGCTTAATCGTAATTTACTGTTGCACGTACTTGACGACGAAATCTTTCAACGGGAATTCGGAGCCTATCGCTTTCCGCTGAATGCGGAGGGAGGTTTCCTTGCCAACGTCGTTTACCGTACCGTTGGCTACCGCATCAGCTCAGCGGAAGACTTTACCCGCTATCAGGAAATGATCAGGGGTATCGGACCTTTTTTCAACGCCCAGATAGCAGCCATGCGGGATGGTCTGGCTGTGGGGAAGACAAACCCGAGATTGGTCGTGGAGGCGTGTATCGGCCAGATCGAGCGCTTGCTGGCCACCCCCGTGGCAGACGGTATGTTTTTACGGCCCGTGCAGGGGGATTCGGCGCGGACGCAGGTGCTGAGGGAGTTGGTAGCGCAAACCACTTACCCTGACTACCGGCGGTTGCGTGATTTTCTGAAGGACGAGTATTTACCCAGGCTTCCCGCCGGCATTGGTATTGCACAGATCACCGGGGGCAAAGCGTATTACCGCCAGCGGGTACGCTACTTTACCACGGACGAGGTAACTCCGGAAGAAGTCTTTGCCACCGGCCAGCGCGAAGTAGCCCGTATTCGCAAGGAGATGGAAGCCACCATTAAGGAAACTGGTTTTGCCGGTTCCTTCGCAGATTTTCTTGACTTCTTAAGGACGGACCCACAATTCTACGCAAAAACACCAGCCGAACTGTTGAGTAAAGCCGCCTGGATTACGAAGCGGATGGAAGGCA
This sequence comes from Bacteroidia bacterium, assembly GCA_030431945.1. Taxonomy (GTDB): domain Bacteria; phylum Bacteroidota; class Bacteroidia; order Chitinophagales; family Saprospiraceae; genus Neolewinella. The sequence goes on from JAUIIF010000195.1 coordinate 1,253, forward strand.
AATTACCCCGGTATTTTAATCGGCTGCCGCGCATGCCGCTCACCGTTTCCCCGGTGCCCGATGCCCTCGCCCCTAACTATACGGGCGGGCGGTACTCCCCCGGCTCCTACCGGGGCCGGAAGGCCGGAGCTTTTTGGGTCAATACGTACAACCTGCCCAGCCGGCCCTTTTACGTGTTGCCCGCCCTGGCCCTGCACGAAGGTGTGCCCGGTCATCATACCCAGATGATGTTGGCGGCCGAACTGGACAACCTCCCCCAATTCAGGAATAACCTCTACCTCTCCGCTTTTGGGGAGGGCTGGGCCCTTTACTGTGAGTTTCTTGGCAAAGAGGCCGGGATGTACGAGGATGCCTACGAAGAATTCGGCCGCCTGACTTACGAAATGTGGCGGGCCTGCCGACTGGTCGTTGACCCCGGAATGCATTATTTCGGCTGGAGCCGCGAGCAGGCCGTTGATTTCCTGGCCTCCAATACCGCCTTGTCATTACACGAAGTCAATACCGAAATTGACCGCTACATCGGGTGGCCGGGCCAGGCCGTATCCTACAAAATGGGGGAACTCAAAATCCGTGAACTGCGCAAACGGGCCGAGGCGGAAATGGGAGATCAGTTCGATCTCGCAGCATTTCATGACCGGGTACTTGAAAACGGTGCCATTACGATGCAAGCTCTGGAAGAAGTGATAGTGGCCTGGATTGAAGCGAATAAGTAAGAAGGAAGAGTTTAAAAATCCACCAGCTCCTCCAGCCGTACGGCCCTTCCTTCGGCAATACTCTTACGGGCGGCAATCCCGATCAGGATAGATAAAGCGCCGTCTCTGGTACCGGCCATGTGCCCCAGCGGATCGGCAGCGTCCGGATTGACGAACAGGTAATTCAGCATACGCTGGTCTCCGCCCCCGTGGCCGTAGCGGTATTTGGGAACTTTAATGCGCTCAAATTCCGGATTGAAATTGTCGTGAACAACGATCTCGTGGAATTCCGTAGGAACTTCATTCCGGCCGGTACTCATTTCGTTTGCGTGCAGATCTTCCTGCTCTGCGGCAGTGTATTTTCCCCGCTGATACGGAATGTCTTCCCAGGTGTCGATCCTGCCGTCGTGCCCGTTGAAACCGATACGATAACCTTCGTAGGGGGAATAAGTCGTCAGGGAGTAATTGACAATTACCCCGTTGTCATAGAGAATCTGGGCACTCATTTTATCCCAGATGTTGATGTCTTCACGAAAAACGCATGCATCCCGGATGTAGCCATCGTATTGCTCGTTCTCGACGTAAAGCCGCATGGCCGTTTCGTCTTTGGTAATGTCCCAGTAGTAAGGACACTCTTTTTTATGGTCGCAGGTGCGGCAGCTGTCCCCCCGCATGGTACCGTTTTTACCGTAGTGCTCCAGCGCTCCGAAAGCAGTGACTTCAACGGGGGTGGCGTTGAGCCACCAGTTGAGCAGGTCAAAATGATGGGTGGCTTTATGGACCCAGAGCGACCCTCCGTTTTCTACGTAACCGTGCCAGCGCCTGAAATAGCTGGCGCCGTGGTAAACGTTTAAATACCAGTGGAAGTCCACACTGGTTATAGGACCAACCCTTTGGTCATGCAGCAGCTGCTTAACGGCCGTATTGTGCGGACTGTGGCGATAGTTGAAGGTGACAAGAACATCCTTCCCCGTTCTTTTCTGCGTGTCCAGAATGGCCTGGCATTTCGTAGCGTCGGTCGTCATCGGCTTTTCCGTGATGACGTTTGCCCCTGCTTCCATAGCCTTGATGATGAAAATGTCGTGTGTACTATCCATCGTGGTTACGATTACCCATTCCGGACGGGTTGCTCGCATCATTTCGTCGAAGTCAGTAAAAGCAGGGCAGTCCGTACCCATGTGCTTGCGCACGTGAGCGAGCCTGCCGGGGTTTTTATCGCAAAGACCGACAAACACGACTTCATCACGGTAATTGTCCACCAGGTTTTTACCCCACAGGCTGGAGCCCCGGATTCCCGTGCCGACCAGTGCAACACGTTTTTGCCGGCCGTTCTTCCAGCGGGAAAAGGCACTGGCCTGATTAGTGGCGAGCGTGGCAGCGAGGAGGGCGGAAGAGCGGAGGAATTGACGACGTTGCATGAAAGGAGAACTGGTTAAACAGGCTTAAGATAAGGCCTGAACGCAGTTTTTACGTACTCATCATATTATCATAGAATACGTACTCCGTCATTTTAGCCCACGGACCTGCTTTTTTACGGAATTCCTGAATCGAAGCAAAAACCCTGGCCGCAAATGGGTCCGAAGCGGCGTACTCGGCAATTACTTCGTCCGCAGCTGCCCGTGCTTCTTCTATCAGCTCCGCAGGAAACGGAGCGATAGTCAGCCCTTCAACTTCCTGCAACTTGCTGAGGTATTCCGCATTTTTTACTTCCAGTTCGGAGATGGTGTACAGGTTGATGTAGTGGGTGGCCATTTCGAAAATTCGCTGCAGATCTGGCGGAAGTTCGGCAAACTTGTCCTTGTTGATGAAAAATTCAAAGGACGTGCCGGGCTCGTGCCAACCCGGGTAGTAATAATATTTGGCAATTTCGTGGAAGCCCATTATGTAGTCATGGTAAGGACCAACCCATTCGGTAGCATCAATAATTCCCCGCTCCAGTCCGGTATAAAGTTCTCCGCCGGGTAGTAGCACCGGCGTCCCTCCCAGGCGCTCCAGTACCCTTCCGCCCAGCCCGGGCATTCGCATTTTTAGTCCCCTGAAGTCTGCTGCAGACCGGATTTCACGATTGAACCAGCCCCCCATCTGTACCCCGGTATTGCCGCCGGCAAAAGGCACTAAATTATACTCGGCGTACAACTCTCGCCACAACTCCATGCCTCCGCCACACAGCAGCCAGGCATTCATTTGCTGGGCATTCAGGCCAAAGGGGAAACCGGCAAAAAATTGTGCAGCAGGCGCTTTTCCCGACCAGTAGTAGGCTGCGCCGCTGCCTATTTCCGCAGCGCCCTGCCGCACGGCGTCAAAGGCCTGTAGTGCCGGAACCAACTCGCCGCCCCCGTACACCGTGATGTTCAGCCGCCCCCCGGACATCTCCCGACACAAGTCCGCCAGGAGTTGACAGCCTTCTCCCAGTACCGGAAAGCCCGGAGGCCAGGTAGTTACCATTTTCCAGTTAAACCGTTCTCCGCTTACGGTAGCGGCAGCTTGCTGGGCTTTACCTTCACCGCCAAACAGGCGTAGAAATACGGGCAGGCCGATGGTGCCTGCGGCAAGAGACTTGAAAAAAGTCGAACGATTCATGGAGCTGGATTACTGGAGTCAGGTAATAAGCGCGTCCACTGGCTGCGGCTTTTCTGCCCTGTCAGCCAACTCTGCCAGCATTTAAAGCAACCAACTTAAGCGGTACCGGATTAGCCCACTTTAGCGAAAGTGTGGCCATTTTTCCGGTACAGGATTACCCGGTCACCATGCTGATTGTTAAAATGCAATTGTCCCGCTACCATTTTGGGGCGGGTGGCCGGGGTGTAAAGGTGGCGAAGTGAGCCCGTAACCCCATTGGTGTCAATAATAGAAGAGCTTACCTGCTGCTGAAAAGTTTGCAGGAGTTCTTTTGCGTCGGCGGCTACGTCCGTGGGCGTAACCTTGGCGGCAAGGAGGGGGGTGGCACAAGTCATACCTGCAGCAACTACGGGGACAGTGCGGACAAATTTTCTTCGGTTCATGTTAATCAGTGTTCAAAAAATTAGAATAGTAGTGTCTTGACCACAAAGTACCAATTATTCACAGCAAAGTGCAGGTGCAATGTTTAATCAAGTGCTCAATAACGGGAAAAAGGCTGAAAGTTGTGGTGTTTGATTTCCCCGACACTAAAAAAGCAAAGACGATGGGTTGCTTGCTTATGCTCTGGAAAGAGTGGGAACAGAAAGTCTCAGCGCTCAATAATTACTTGCTCGAAGGGCCCGGCAGTATTTTCAGGAAGGGTAAAGAAGACCCATTGGGTGAAAGGGTATGCCTGGGTCAAAGTGGCTCAGGTACAGGTGGCGTTCGTTTGCTCTAATGGTCTCTTGCCCGGCACCTGCGCCCGCGCCCGCTTCTTTTTTATTTTATACTTTTTTTCTTGATTCCGAACATCACGACCCACTACTTCCGTTATATAAATGAAAGCAACGGTGGCGTAAGCTGCGTGTTTTCAATGTTTTATATAACCAGGCATAATGCCTTTAAATTTAGCTATCATGAGTGCCAACAGCAATCAAATTCAAACCCTTAATAATCTTATTACGACCCTTTATGACGGTGAAAACGGCTACAAAGAAGCCGCCGAAAACGTCGAAAGTGTTACCCTGGCCACCCGCTTCCGTCAGCTGGCCCAGCAACGTTACGACTTCGGTCATGAGATTAAGCCCTTCATCCGCCAGTTTGGTGGGGAAGTAAATAAAGGTGGCAGTGCCGCAGCGAGTATTCACCGGGTGTGGATGGACCTGAAAACAGCCGTTACCAATAACGACGAGGCCGCCATCCTCAACGAATGTATCCGTGGCGAAGAAGTGGCCGTCAAGTCTTACGCAGATGCCCTGGAAGGCACTACCCTGGCGGGTAACGTACGGGAAACCGTCAGCCGGCAGATGACCAAGATCAATAATACCCTTATTGACTTGCGTAAAATGGCCGAGTCTTACGCAACGGCCTGATCATCCGGGGTCTGACCGACCCTTGTGAATAAATATTACGCCTATTTGGCCCAGCGCCTTCTCCACTTCGTGTGGGGGAGGCGCTTTGTTTTATCTTCGCCCTGCTCAACGATAAATTTTCTGTGGCTAATAGCGCAATTCTTCTTATTCATTGTCCTGACCAGGCAGGTCTGGTAGCCCTGGTTACCGAATTTGTGCATAAGAACCGGGGGAACATTCTGAACCTGGATCAGCACGTCGATCATCATCTCCGTCATTTCTTCATGCGCATTGAATGGGACATGACTGATTTCCTGATCCCTCAGGAAAAAATCAATGACTATTTCTCTACCCTGATCGGGGCTGCCCACCAGATGAAGTGGACGTTGCAATTCACGGAAAGAAAACCGCGGATGGCGCTTTTCGTCAGTAAGGCAAGTCATTGCCTTTACGATATTCTGCAACGATACGGCACGGGGGAGTTTGACTGTGAAATTCCGCTCATCGTCAGTAACCATGAGCAATTGCGGTACATCGCAGAACGCTTTGAAATTCCTTTTCACTACCTTCCGATTACCCGGGAAACCAAGGCCGCTCAGGAAAGCAAAACCATTGCTTTGCTGGAAGAACAGGACGTGGATTTTGTGGTCCTGGCCAGGTACATGCAAATTCTCTCTGATGATTTTTGCCGGCATTTTGCCCACCGGGTGATCAATATTCACCATTCTTTCCTGCCCGCCTTTAAAGGGGCCCGCCCGTATCATAGTGCTTTTAACCGGGGCGTTAAGCTTATCGGTGCTACAAGCCATTACGTAACGGCGGATCTGGATGAAGGGCCGATTATTGCTCAGGACGTGGAGCGGGTCAGCCACCGCCACGGTATTGAAGACCTGAAGCGAATTGGTAAAGATGTTGAAAAGCGGGTGCTCAGCAGGGCCATCTACCTGCAGTTGCAACATCGTATCCTGCCTTTCGGAAACCGGACCGTTATCTTTAATTAGGGCAGCCAGCCTGTTTACCTGACCAGCAAAAAAATCCAGCCGTTTCAATCGGTTCAATAGCCTACAAATTATGATGATATCAGCCAGCAACATCACGAAGTCTTACGGCAGTTTGAAGGTCTTGAAGGGAGTAGACCTCGAGGTGGGGAAAGGAGAAATCGTCAGTATCGTCGGTAAGTCCGGCGCAGGAAAAAGTACCCTGCTGCATATTTTGGGTACCCTGGACCGGCCGGATGGCGGTCGCCTTACTATTGACGGGCAGGATGTTTTCAGTTTGTCCGACCGGCAACTGGCGGCTTTCCGTAACCGAAACGTTGGGTTTGTCTTTCAGTTTCACCACTTATTGCCGGAGTTCTCCGCGCTGGAGAACGTAAGTATTCCCGCGTTCATTGCGAAAACGGACCCCAGGGTGGCGGAGGAGAAAGCCCGGGAACTGTTAACTTATCTGGGACTGGCCGACCGGATGGACCATAAGCCCAACCAAATGAGTGGTGGGGAACAACAACGGGTGGCCATGGCCCGGGCCCTGATCAATGCACCGGCCGTCGTCTTTGCGGATGAGCCAACGGGTAATCTGGACTCAGCGAGTTCTGCCGAACTACACAAATTGTTATTCCAGCTGCGGGATGATTTTGGGCAGTCCTTCATCATCGTAACCCACAACGAAGAACTGGCCCGCATCAGCGACCGGCGGCTGGAAATGGTGGACGGCAAACTGTAGGGCCGGACCAACGTCATGAGCAGGAAGGGGGCGCGGCCGCAGGATGCCAGGAGCGGTAGAAAGGGCAAAGGCTGCAACGCAACCGTGGTATATGCGCTGGAGCAGGAGCAGGTGAGGAGACGCCTGGCCTATACCCGAACCACGCTGACTTAGGTATAAGCGCGCCTGCCATGTCGTAATGCTGATTTGGCAAATTCAAACGCCCGCGGTAAGGAA
>JAUIIF010000196.1 GCA_030431945.1 Bacteroidia bacterium
GTTGCAGGGCGTAAACCAAGCGGTGCTTAGCCGCTTCAAGGTCGCGCCACTGGCGGACGTTCTCCGGATCGTCAAGATTCGGAATGGTCTGATTTAAGGCACAGGCCTGACAAAAAGAAGAGGTCGCCTTGGCCGGAACCATCCAGTTGCAAACACCATGGTCATGATTGGCACAATATTGATAAGGTTGGCCGCCCCGCGAAACGATGTGCCAGGGGCCGTTACCAGGGGCTAAGGCAACCATCTCGTCAGTCTCGCCCAGGTAACCTAATGGACTGCGACATTTCGTGCAGACCACGTTTTCAAAATAAACGGGATGCCCGCAGTGCTGGCACTGATATATTTTCATAGTGATAGAACACCACCAGTTTTCTCAGGTTTGTTGCCGGCCAGGAAAGCAGGTAATTTATAAAATTACAAAAAGTTTAAAATAAAAATATAGGCGTATATTTGTTGTGTGAACATTTCTCCCTCTTTCCGCTCCGGCCGTGGTGCCCAAATCAACCCACCTAATCCTTATCACAACTTGCGGTACGATGAGTTGCCGGATGAAGAGGATGAGCTGCGGACTGAATTTATCCCTACGCATCCCAAAACTATTCTGAACAAGATTACCAGTCCGGATCTGGGTAACGGCTACGGGCTGAATCCCTACCAGGGCTGCGAACACGGTTGTGTATACTGTTTTGCCCGCATGAGCCATACATACTGGGGGTACAGTGCGGGGCTTGACTTTGAGCAAAAGGTATTGTTCAAAAAAGAGGCGCCCGCTTTGCTGCGCAAAGCCCTGCTGAAGAAATCCTACCAGCCATTACCGATCATGCTTTCGGGCAATACGGACGCCTACCAGCCAGCTGAGCGGACGATGAAAATTACCCGGCAATGCCTGGAAGTCCTGCAAGAACTCCGCCACCCCGTTGGCGTGATCACGAAAAACAGCCTGGTGGTCCGGGATCTGGATATTCTTGCTGAAATGGCAACAGACCGCCTCGTCCACGCATGTCTGAGCATTACTACCCTGGATGAAGACGTTCGCCGCCTGCTGGAGCCCCGCACGGCAAGCATAGCCCAGCGTTTCCAGGCGGTGACCGCACTAAGCAAAGCCGGGGTGCCGGTTACCGTAAACATCGCTCCGGTTATTCCCGGCCTGACGGACCACGAAGTGCTCGGCATTGCCAAACGCGCCAGCGAAAGCGGCGCCCACCGGATCGGCTTCAACGTGGTGCGGCTTAACGATGATATTGGTACCATTTTCACTAACTGGGTCCACCAGGCTTTCCCGGACCGGGCAGACCGCATCCTCAATCGCATCCGCGATTGTCGGGGCGGAGAGCTGGGCGAAAAGCGCTTCGGCATCCGGCAGCGGGGCGAAGGGGTAGTGGCGGAAATGATAGAAAAGCAGTACCAGTTGGCTAAGCGGCTATATTTCCCCGCAGGGAAGCACGACTGGCCGGCGTACGACTTTAGTGGTTTTTTGCGCAGGCGAAAACCACAGTTGAGTTTGTTTTAGTGCCGGGAGTTCGTTCTTCCCTGGCTGTGATCTTTTTCCCTTTGCACCTGCGGCCGCGCCCAAAAAAAGGGGCGAAGGATCTGGTTAGATCCTCCGCCCCCTGCCAACTGCTTAAAGAGAATAATTACTTTAATCGTTGCACGGCATTGATACTGAAGCGCCCGGATGTGTACCAGGCACGCACCCAGTAGGTGCCGGTGGGTAAGGCGCTGAGGTCAAGGTTGGTTTGCGGCCCTTGCACCGTTTTTTCGCTGAGCAGCTGGCCCGCCGTACCGAAGAGTTGCACCCGCTCCAGCTGCTCCCCGGCGGGAGCTTCGACCGTCACCGGGAGGTTGCCCGCAGCAGGATTGGGGTAAACTTTTGCGGGGGTATGGGTAGGAGATGCCTCAGTAGGGACTAATCCGTAGGCAATCTGGTACAACTCGAACGTTGCTGCCGGACCACCACGCCCCAGAAAATAGAAATTTTCGGCATCTGCCTGGAAGTCGTAAGGGTGGCCATCTCCGCTGGGGTGCAGGTCGATGATTAATTCCGGCGTCAGGTCATCCGGAGCCATGCGGTAGAGCTCGTAGCCCGCCGGTCCGTTAGCGGTGAAGAAGATGGTCCCATTGTTCAGCAGCAGGTCGGAGGGGTTGCTGGAGGCGGCACCAGGGTTGATATCATCCACCCGGTAGGTACCTTCCGGCGTGCCGTCAGTTGTCCACAGTTCATTGCCGGATTCTCCATCGTTAGCGGCGAAGAAGAGCTGGTCGCCAATTTGTGTTGCAGTAGTGGCGTAGACGCCTGAACCCGCTCCCGGGTTAATGTCCAGCAAAGCGGTCGCCAGGTTGGTGGTTGGGTCCGTTACGTACCACTCTCTGCCCAGCGAGTCGCTGTCTACGACAAACAGCAAACGCTCTCCCAGCGTGTAGTAGTTAAAACGGTTGTTTGCTGCCGGTACTGCCCGGTCGAGAGCAATGGCCTGAACTGCCTCCGGTTGATCGTAAGGAATGAACTGAAAACGGTTCTGGAAAAACTCATCGATAATTTCAAAGTAAACACCCGTTGGTGTAGTTGCCCGGGCGACGGGTGCTGAACTTGGGAAACTAACGGCCCCCAGGTAATTTCCGTTTCCATCTACGGTATAGAAATAGGAAGAGTCAGCCATTAAGGAAGGCACCCGGAAACAGGTTCTGCCGCCACCAATGGTTTGAATAAAGGAGCGATTGTTGATCGAGAAATCCGGAATTCGCTGCAGGTGGAGAGAATCACCACTCAGGTAAGCCACTGCCGGGAAGTATAAATTTTCACCATCAACATCAATTAAGATACGTGCGATTACCGTATCCGGGTTGGGAAGCGAGATCGCTCCCACGGCGTAGCTGGTATCGTCGGTAATGGGTAGGTCGGTTACGAGGGGAGGTAGGATTATTTCCCCGTTTTGCTCCAGCAAAAACGGCCGCTCTGCAAATCCATTCACACTACTGCTCCGGAAGAGCAGCCGGTTGCTAAGCGCGCTGACAAAAAACGGGGTAAACCCTTCCTGAGCGGTAAGGCCTTGGGTGGTTTGGTCGACAGCATCGAAGAGAAATAGGGAGTCGGTGGCCAGAAATAAGCGTTTGCCCAGCGTATCGTAAGCCAGTACGTTGGGAAGTCGGAGGCTGCCGGCAGTAGCGTAGTCGCCGAGCTTGCTCGGGGCTTCTTCCGTAGCTTCCCAGCGGTAAAGGCCGGTACCCGCCAGGGAGTCCGGGGAGTTGTTGATGAAATAGGCCGTGGTACCGAGGAGTTCCAGCTGGGGGTCTCTTACGCTGCCAGAATTGGCGGTCGCACCAAAAGTGGTGCTGCTGAAAGCTTCCGGATCGGCCTTGGCGATCCGTAGGATCCGCTGGTCGTTGCCGTCGATGACGTAAACGTGGGTTTCATTTATCTCCATGAAAACGGGGAAATCACCATCTTCTTCGTTGATAACCCCGATATTGACCAATGCTGCTGTTGCCGTCATCCCCGTCGCGTAACGAAGGAGCGTTACGGTGTTGTCCACGTTCCGGGTTAGCTGATACACCGTGTCTTGTGCAACAACGGCTGGAAACGTACTTTCCGACGGGACGTTGTTGAACTCATCAGGCTCATACAACAAGGTGGTCGTCGTGCCATTCTCTCCACCTATCCGGTAGAGCCAGGGACCGTTGAGTGGGCTGAAGGCCCCTACCGTTCCGGCAAACAAGAGCTCATTTTCCAGCTTAATGAAACTTAGCCTGTCTACTGGGTCCTCGATTGCGAAGATTAGCAAGGGCTGCGGAGGGGGGATGCGTTCAATCGCGTACGTGGCCTCGTCCACGCGGAATATCTGACTGAAACTGGCCCCGTTTTCGATGCCCGTCAGGTAAAAACCACCGTCGTGGAATGCGGCATAGGTGGACTGATCGGTCGCCGGGGTAAACCGGTTCAGGGTAAACTGGCTGAAGCCTTCACCGAGAATTCCGATTTCTGAATCCGTACCGTCATAAATATAAAAGGCTGATTCGGCGAGGTATTCCAGCCGAATTAAGAGGCTACTGTCGCCTGCAACGAGACTTGCTTCCTCGGGGGAAAAGAAGCTGAAGAGCGTAGCAACTCTGTGGGTCCCCCCGGGGGTGCCGTCCGTACGCCACAACTCAGCGATAAGTTGGTCACCAGCATTGGGGCTCTGGCTTATGGGAATGTTAGCGGAAAGGAAGAAAAGGCTGTCCTTGAAACTGACAAAGTTGGAAAATTTCCGGTTAGGGCCAGACAGTAAAACCGTTGGTTCTTCATCGTTGATGGTGTACAGCGTTTGGCCGGAAGCAAGGTCAGTCACAATGGCAAATTGCTGGCCACCCGCCTGAAAGACGTTGGGGGTTACTGCAGCGGCCGCTCCACCCCTCCAGGAGGTTTTTTCCGGATCAAGAACGGGAGTGGCAACTCCGGTTGCCGGATTAATTTCACTGATTAACCCGGCATTGGTCTCCCCAAAGAGGGTGCTGAAAATTCCGTAAAGCTTTCCGTCGACAACGTCGACGTCCAGAATAACGTCCTGGCCGGTCGTACCATAGCCAAAGGCCGAAATTTTAGTAGGGGTTTCCTGAGCGAACGCAAAGGAGGTAAGACTTGACACCAGGGCCAAGGCACAAAAGTAAAGTAGACGCATATGTTTAATTAGGTAGGTTAATAAGGATAGTGTGGGTTGTATCCTATAACAATAGGAGTTAAGTTGGCTGGTAAAGCTGCGCAAACATAAATATTTTATTGTTGATTCAGCCATCTATCAGCGCTAGGATAAAAATTCAGGCTAAGAAATTGTCCTCCATTCAGGTGATCGTGCCCGGGATGCGTCCCCTTCCGACAAATCCGACCCCTTGCTAAACTACGTATGGTATTTTTTACCACCTTTGTTCCATGCGCAACGCTTCCACCGCCATTTTACTTTTTTCCCGTTCGGCCGCGGCCGAGGCGGCGGAAAAGTCTTTTGGCGGAGATGCTGCCAAGGCGGTAAGGGCAACCGGAAAGTTGATTGAGCGCACGGAGCGGACCCTGGCCCAGACGGGCTTCCCGATTTACCGGAGTACGGAAAAAGACCAGCGTGGAGCTACTTTCGGCCGGCGCTTAGCGACGGCGATGGCCGGGGTTTTTGCCGAGGGCTTTGCCCGCGTGCTGGTCGTCGGCAATGATTGCCCCTTCATCCGCCCTGCGCACCTGCGCGCCGCCGCCCACCTGCTGGCCGGCGGTAAGAATGTGCTCGGACCGGATCGCCGGGGCGGCGTATGGCTGATCGGTCTGCAACGGGAACACTTCCGGGAAAATGTCCTGGCGTCGTTACGCTGGGAGACTGGCCACTTGTTTGAAGACCTGGCGGCGCACCTGCCGCAGGCCACCAATTTTTCCCGGCTTGCCGACCTGAATACCCTCAGCGATTTGCGCGCCAGCTGGCACGTGCTGCGTCGCCAACTGGCTGATCTTTACTACCTGCTGGCACCGGTGGTGATGGTCGGTTTTCGCCTGGCTGTATACCCGCCACGGATAGTTCTGCGCCACCGGCCGGGGCGTGCTCCTCCCTGCTGATTACCATAAATGGTGCCTTTTTTTCGCCTGATGCGGGGAAGGGGCAGGACGAAGCGCTGCGAGCCGTCCGGCTCGTCATTATTTTTTCAAGACTGAATTTTATGTTACGCACTCGCACGTGGGCCACCCTGCTGGGCCTGCTTTTTACCGTCGTACTCGCGGCGCAAACCTCCGTTTCAGGAACCGTCATTGACGCGGAAACGAAAGAACCGTTGATCGGTGCATCTATTTTAGTCCCCGCCGGCATTGAGGGCGGTACGGTGACTGATCTTGACGGCAAATTTAAAACGTATGGTTTTCCCATTGCGGAAAAGCAGTACCTGACCGTCAGTTACATTGGCTACCAGACCGCCAGGGTCCTTTTGGGCGCGGACGCAGGTGCAAGGACCGGTTTAACCATTGCCCTGCAACCGGGTAGTGCGATCTCCGAAGTCGTTGTCACCGCCCTCGGCCTCGAGCGGGATAACCGCGAACTCGGCTACGCCGTCCAGCAAGTTGACGGCGCGGCACTGACGGACGTGCAGGCCGTCAACTTCATCGACAACCTCGCCGGCCAGGTGGCCGGCCTGCGCGTCACTGCCGGTGCCACCGGCGTGGGCTCCTCCAGTCAGGTCGTGATCCGCGGCCAGACGAGCTTCACCAACAACAACCCCCTGTTTATTGTGGACGGTACGCCGATCAACAACAACACCATCATCAACTTGACGAACGAAGACGCGGCCGGCTTCCAGGAGATCGACTTCGGTAACGGCGCGATGGAAGTTAACCCCGCCGACATTGCCTCCGTCAGTGTCCTCAAAGGCGCTTCCGCAGCGGCGCTCTACGGCACCCGCGCCGCCAACGGCGTTGTCGTTATCACCACCAAAGCGGGCGGTCGCAAACCCGGTCTGGGCCTCAGCTTCCATTCCAGTTTTACCGCCGACAGTCCCTTCCAGCTGCCGGAATTTCAGAATACCTTCGGCCAGGGGCAGGGCGGCAGCTTCGCGTTTGTCGACGGCCTCGGGGCCGGCACCTCGGATAACATCACCTACAGCTACGGCCCCGCCCTGGATGCCGGGCTCAACATCGCCCAGTTCGATAGCCCGGTGACCCTGCCGGATGGCACCGTAGTCCGGGGAGGAGACGTTGCCGTCCACGGCGGCCAGCCCATCACCCCCAGCCCCTGGGTGAGCCAGCCGGACAACGTAAAAGACTTTTACCAAACGGGTACTACTGCCATCAATAGCCTGGCCATCAGCGGCGGCGGTGATTTCGGTGATTTCCGCCTCTCGGCTACCGACCTGCGCTCCGCCAGCTACATTCCCGGCGTTAACCTCAAGCGCAAAAACCTGTCCGGCAAGTTCTCTTTTCGCCCTGCGGAGGAGCTAAAGGTCAATGCCAGCATCAACTACGTCAACAGCCAGTCGGACAACCGGCCGGGCTCCGGCTACGGCTCGGAAAACATTGGCTACAGCCTGGTGGCCTGGTACCCGCGCCAGGCCAATACGGCCTCCCTGCGCCGGTACTGGCAGCCGGGCCTGGAGGGTACCCAGCAGTACAGTTTCAACTATACCTTTTTCGATAATCCGTTTTTTACCCTGCTGGAAAACCGGAATGGTTTTAATCGCGACCGTCTTTTCGGCAACGTAGCGGCCAGCTACGACATCACGCCGACACTGCGGGCGACCCTCCGCTCCGGCATGGACTACAGCAATGAGCAGCGCCGCTTCCTGCGCAACTTCAGTTCCAACCGCTTCAGCCAGGGCGGCTACGCGGAGAACGACGTTTTTTACCGGGAAATCAATACCGACTTTCTGCTGGATTATCACCCCGGATTACCGGGAGACTTCAGCCTGAACCTCCTCGCCGGCGGTAACCGCCTCGATCAGAACGCACGGAACACCCAACGGCAAGCCCTGACCCTGGCCCAGCCGGGTATCTTCCGCCTCAGCAATGCCGCCAGCCCCGTGGAAATTTTTGACCAGGTAGCCACCAAGCGCATCAACTCGCTCTACGGCCTGGCCAAGCTGGGGTACAAGAATTTCCTGTTTCTGGACATCACCGGGCGCAACGACTGGTCTTCCGCCCTGGCTACGCCTGGCAGTGCAGACCATACCAGCTTCTTTTACCCCTCCGTCAGCCTGAGCTTCCTGGCGGACCGGGCGTTCAACCTGCCGGAGAGCATCAGCTTCCTGCAAGTCCGGGCCAACTGGGCCCAGGTCGGCAATGACACGGATCCTTACCGGACCAGTTCTACCTTCGTGGCCCAAACCCCTTTCGGCGGCC
>JAUIIF010000197.1 GCA_030431945.1 Bacteroidia bacterium
AAGCACCGTCTTCGGCCGTCAGGTGTAGCCTTATGCCCTTGGCTGCCGCCCATTGCTTCCATTCCGCCAGCCGGTAGTAGGCATTACTGCCGTCCACAATGAGCACGAGGGCCGGCGAGGCTGGTGAGAGTACCGGGACTTGCTGCGGCTTAAATCCGTTGATGACCAACAGGTGGGTTGCCGTAGTTATGGTGTCCGGAACTTGCGCTTTGGCGGTCCCGTCCAGCACCTGCCAGCGCGAATGACCAATTACCAGCTGCTGTTGCTGTCGCCCGACGGTTGCCGTCAGTGAGGTGTCCTGCCCCAGCAGGGGCAGGGTACTTGCGGGAACATAGCCCCGCGCCTGACGGAAAGGGCCGGCCGTCCAGGCCAGGTCTTTGGCGGGTGGTTGTTCACCGAATGACCAGGCCTGGCCGTCAGCCGTCAGTACGTCCAGGAGACTACTGCGGGAGCGGTGAAAAACCGTCAGGACGGCCCCGTTGTCCTTTCCCTGCACCTGCGTCCCCGCCCAGATAAACAGCCCCAGTAAACACCCGCCGGCAAGTAATAGCATGCTGCGCCGCCGCCAGTGCAGGTAAACGGCTCCGCAGCCGATGGCCAGGGCCAGTAACAGTGCAGAAGGAACATCAAAAAAAGGTACTTTCAGGAGCGCTCCGGGGAGTTTGCTAAAACCGAAGATCAGGGCATTTTGCAGGCCGACAATGGTCCGTAGCAGCCAACCCGTAGCTGCCGCCAGGCTCTCCAGACCAAGCAGGCCCGCTACCAGGCCATGCGCCAGGCCGGCAAACATGGTGGCGAAAGCAAATAAAATTACGATCGTACCACTCAGTAAAAAATAGGCGGGGAACTGACCGAAGTACAATAACGAGAGCGGCAGGGTTCCCAGTTGGGCGCCGGTGGAGGCAGCCATGGCCGACCAGGCCCCCTGCAGTAAGCGGTACGGCCAGAATACCAGACGGTTGAGGTAATTCGTAAACGCCACGATACCAATGATCGCCGTAAAGGACAACTGAAAACCTACCTGAAACAGCTGCCCGGGATCCCAGGCGAGCATCAGTATGGCGGCTACGGCCAGGGTATTGAAAACGTGGCTCTTGAAATACGACAGCCCCCCCAGGGCGATAATAGAAAACATAATGGCCGCACGCTGGACGGACGGGCTCAACCCCGACACCAGCGCAAACAGCCAAACGCAGATAATGCTCAGCAAAGCGACCACGAGGCGCCCCCTGGGGCGGCGGTCCAGCTTAAACACCCCCAGCAACAGGAAGCGCAACAGCAGGTAAATGATGCCGAC
Source organism: Bacteroidia bacterium (assembly GCA_030431945.1). Classification (GTDB taxonomy): domain Bacteria; phylum Bacteroidota; class Bacteroidia; order Chitinophagales; family Saprospiraceae; genus Neolewinella. The sequence continues at coordinate 1,298 of JAUIIF010000197.1, forward strand.
GTGGAGGCCGGAAACGGCGAGTACGTGCACGGCGCCGGTATCGGTATAAGCGGATTTTACTTCTTCGGAGATCAGATCTCTTTTACCCAGCACCAGCGCTGCGGCCACCGCTAGTCGATCGCCCTTAAGGTGCCGTTGGAAAGTCTTGAACCACGCCTGCCGCCAGCCCTGGGCCCGGGCGTAAAGGCTGCCCGAATTACTGCCGGTGCGGCGCCAGCTGGTGGTTTCCCGCAAAAAAAGCTGGTGATAAATACCCTGACGGTACCAGTAAGCCCGTAAATCGAAGACTCCGGGATTCAGCGGGGGGCGGAGGGCGCGGGGCGTTCCACTGAAGACCAGCTCGTCTCCACTCGCAAGGCCGGCAGCCTGCTCATCCGGGGGCAGGTACAGCAGCAGCTTTCCGCAAACGGCCTGGTGCGTGCCGGAATCCCGGACAACCGCCGTCAAACGAACCTGTAGGCGAAGATTCGTTTCCCCCGCCCTGACGGCCTCTACCCGCCCGACGAGCACGTCTTCCGCTGCCAGCTGGTTCGTAAAAAAGGTAGCGTGGTTTGGGGCATAGACCTGTTGCATTCGCCAGCCCCCAAAGAAAAACACGAGGCCAAGCGCCAGTAAGCTGCTGACCGCAGGGGCCCAGCCGGAAGGTTTACGTCCACGGAGGGTAAGCAGGAAAATCAGGGCAACACTGAGCCCCGCCAGCAGCCAGGGCGCAGTCGCTGTGCTTTCCGCCCAGTCTGCCACCAATATGCCCGCCCCCAACGCCCCGGCAACGGGGACAGCAGGAACCAGGCCCCAGGCTACGGGCGGCTTATTTTCAGAGAGACTCATTCCCGGAAAATTAGGGCGCGGCGGAGAAATTATGGCGTTTTAGCGCAAATAGCCCCGTGAATTCCCGGAAAATAAGGGCTGATCAGCCGGAAAGTTGGCTTTGGGCGAGGGGAAAGTTCCTTACGGACGGGCGTAGGGCATGCGTTTTCCTTTACCCACCTCGTGGTAATGGTCCAGCCCGGCCACACTCATCGTTTGTAATAACTCATGGTCAACGTGGCCCGTAGGTGCCACGGCCTGGTCTGGCAGCATAATTTCCTGCACCCGACCTACGATAAAAAAGGTTTCGATGCCACTTATTTTGTGTTCTTCTTCAAAAGTCAGGCCAATTTTCACTTTACTTTCGGCTACGTAGGGTGCCTTACAGGTGTCGCTGTACTCGGGCGTCAGGCCGGTAGCTGCAAATTCGGAAGTGCCCGTGGGGTAATTGGCGCTCGTCTGGTGTGCCTGCTCCAGGAAGTCCGGGTGCAAGGTATTGATGGTAAACCACTTATTAGCTTTGATATTGTGGTAGGTATCCCGCGGCACCGTGAGGGGGCGCATGATGAACCCCAGGAGTGGAGGAGAACTGGCACTGATGTGTACAAAGGAGCTGAAAACCCCGATGTTTTCCGCACCCCGGTAGCCTTTGGTACCCACCAGGTGCACCCCTCTGGGGCCCGGCAGGGTATTCATGAAGTGGCGGCGATACATGGACTCCTGAGCAAGAATATCGGGTAGCCGAAGATGCATAAACGTTCGTTTAAGGGAAAAAAACGGTGGCAGTACCCGGTGAACAGGTACGGGCGCGGCCGCAGGTGCAGGGATGGTCCATTGCGCAGTACGGTCCGTGGCAAGGATAATCAGTAAAAGAGGAAGATTGTTTACCAGTGTTTGGCAACGTAGGGATAAGTCATCTGGTATTCTTCCTTGACCAGGTCGACTAAACGGCTGCGCAGCGCTTCAATGTTTTCCTTGGATTTGGCGGAAATCAGCATCGCCTCGTGGCCGAATTCGCTCTCCAGGTTTTTCCGCAGCCCTTCCTCTACCTCTTCACGGCCTTCTTCGTCCAGGTAAAGGTCATAGTTCCGCTCCCGAAACAGGTCGATTTTATTGAAGACGAGCAACGTCGGCTTTTCTTCCACTTTCAGCTCTTTCAGCAACTCTTGTACGGTGCGGATCTGGTCACCGTGTTGCGGGTGAGCAACGTCAACCACATGCAGTAAAATGTCACTTTCCCGGACCTCATCCAGCGTCGACTTAAAACTCTCCACGAGGTGATGGGGCAACTTCCGGATAAACCCAACGGTATCCGTCAGCAGGAAAGGAACGCCTTCAAAAGCAACTTTGCGCACGGTGGTATCCAGCGTAGCGAAGAGTTTGTCTTCGGCAAAGACGTCGGACTTGGTAAGGAGGTTCATGAGGGTAGACTTACCCACGTTGGTGTAACCGACGAGGGCTACGCGGACCATCGTATCCCGGCCCTTCCGGCGGGTGGCTGCCTGACGGTCCAGCTTTTCCAGATCTTTTTTCAGTTTACTGATCTTGTCCCGGATGATCCGGCGGTCCGTCTCAATCTCCGTTTCACCTGGCCCCCGCATGCCGATACCGCCTCGCTGGCGCTCAAGGTGCGTCCAGAGGCCGCGCAGGCGTGGCAGCATGTACTGCATCTGGGCGAGTTCTACCTGGGTTTTGGCCTGCGCCGTCTGGGCGCGGCCGGCAAAGATGTCCAGAATCAACGAGGAACGGTCAATAATTTTCACCTTCATCATTTCCTCCAGGATACTGACTTGCTTACCGCTCAGGTCGTCATCGAAAATGACCATGGTGATTTCTTCGTGCTCCTTGACGTAGTCGGCGATTTCCTGGGCTTTGCCACTACCCACAAAGGTTCGGTTATGGGGGCTGTCCAGTTTCTGTACGTACCGTTTACGCGTGATCGCACCGGCCGTAAGGGCCAGAAATTCCAGTTCGTCCAGGTATTCCGTTACCTGTTCTTCGGTTTGCATACGCGTCACCAAACCAACGATAACCGCGTATTCCGTTTCTTTTTTTAAGCCGGATTCTTTTTTCCCGACGTTCCATTCATTTGCCATGTAAGGATATTAACCAGCCAAAGGTGCCGGAAGTTCTTTTAACAGGGTGCTGTCTGATGAAGAAAAACAGTAAATTATGGTGTTGATACATCTATTTTTTCAAAAAAAGCCCTTTGCGTCTAACAACTCGGTCACAAAACGGTTAATTATTCGTTACCCTGCTGGTCGGTTATTCATCCGGCCGGCGCACTAAACCAACCAATCAATATGAAACGCTTTTTTTATTTACTTGCTTTCGCCGCTTTTTTCACTGCCTGTGGAGGCCCTGAGGGCGAAGCTGTCGAGGCCCAGGATGCCGTCGAGGAAACCACCACTGAAATGGTTGCTTCCGCTCAGTACAACGTTGACCCTGCTGCTAGTGTCATCAACTGGGAAGGTGCCAAAGTCGCTTACAGCCACACAGGTACCGTTCCGGTAGCCAATGGCCAGCTCATCGTTGCTGACAATAACATTGTGGGCGGCAAATTTGCCATCGACCTGCGCCAGATTCAAAATACGGACATTCCCGATGAGGAGAAGAAAGGTAAGCTGGTCGGTCACCTGATGAGCCCTGATTTCTTTGACGTGGAGAAGTACCCGATGGCCAACTTCACCATCACTCAGGTACAGCCTGCCGCCGAAGGTGCTGCCCATACGCATGACCTGACCGGTAACCTGACCATGAAGGACGCTACCAAGAGCATCACCATTCCCGCCACGGTAACGATGGAAGGAGGCATGCTCAAAGCAACTACCCCTAAGTTCACCATTGACCGTACGGAGTGGGGAGTCAACTACAACAACAGCGGTATCGTAGGCATCGTCAAAGACGACATCATCAATGACAACATTGGCCTCGAGATTATGCTTGTTGCCAACAAGTAATTTTCAGCTCCGCTGCTCCTAGCGAAGCCGTAAGAATAAGCCCCCGCAGTGGAAAAGCGCAAAACGCGCGATCCTGCTGCGGGGGCTCTTTTATTGGGGCTATTACTAGCGGAAAACGCCAAGTTTCCGACTATACATCCGGCCGTTAACCTCAAGGCTGACGACATAGATACCGGAAGACCAGCCGATTCCCGATAACGGAAAGCGCAGCAGCTGCGGTCCGGCCTGCTGTTGTCCCTGAAAAGGCGCACTCAGTTTTCGTCCGCTGACGTCAAAGAAATGGACGCCTACCCGGGCCGAGGTTGGCAACGCATATTCCAGCACGGCTTCCCCTCCACTCAGATAGGCTCGCAATTTCAGCGTGTCGGTCTGGCAGGGCGAGTGATCGCTCGTTGTTCCCTGGCAAAATAACCCCAGGTCTTCCATCCGTGGGAATGTCTGGCCCATTACCTGGTCCACCAGTCCGGAGTCAATGCACAGCCAGTTGGCAAGCACCGTGGCGTAAACTGACCGGAAGTCGACCTCGTACTGCAGGTTAAATTCGTTTTCCGGACGGTCCAGATCCGGCAAGCCACCGGTCATACCATTCCCGTTCAGCCCTTTACCGAACAGGAGCATGGGGGCCGCAGCGCCGTGGTCCGTTCCGTTCGAACCATTCTGGAATACCCGCCGGCCAAATTCGCTGAACGTCATGGCCAGTACCCGGTCGTCAATGTCTCCCGTCTTCAGGTCTGCGAAGAAAGACTTTACGTTTTTAGCGACACTGTTCATCAACCTGGCGTGTGCTTCCGGCTGGTTGGCGTGGGTATCAAAGCCATCGAGCTCCACTACGAAAAGCCGGGTGCCCAGTCCGCCACGTAACAATCGGGCGACGAGGGCCAGCTGGTCCCCCAGCCGGTCATTTTCGTATTCCGCCGTATTCCTGCCGGCATCAAAAGCCTGGGCCAGCACACCGGCGTAGCGGAAGGTGGTATTGGCTACTGCCCGCAGATAGCTTAATTGCTCACCGTAGGTACAGTCCGGTACATCGTTAACGTCGTAGAGTTGTCCCGTCCGGGCAATTTCATAAAGTTGGGTCGGGTTCTCCGTAGAGATGGCGTAATTGAAATCGTCGGCATTGTTGAAGAGTAAGTTGCCCGGTCCGCCGATCTGGATGGCGGGCGGTGTATCCGGGGGGCTGCTCAGAAAGTCAGGGTACTGATCACTGAGGTAGCGACCAAACACCCCACTGGTAACAACCTCGTCGGCGTCGGAAGTGGTGGCCCAAATGTCCGAAGACCTGAAGTGGCTGAGGTTTTGGCTGGGGTACCCGACGTTTTGTACGGCGCGCATATGCCCATCGTTCCAGAGACTTTGCAGTGGTGCCATTTGGGGGTGGACGGCGAGGGTAGACGTGAACTCAATCACTTCATTTCTGGGAATGTAGATGTCCGGACGTATCGCCTGGTATTTCCCGAAATTATGAATAGGAATCAGGGTGTTCAATCCGTCATTACCGCCCTTCAGGCGGATCATGACCAGCACCCGCTCGTCGTCTCCGCTGGCGCTGAGTGCGGCGGCTAATGGTGACATGCCCAAAGCAGCAACGGGAAGCTTATTCAGCAGGAAGCCGGAAGTTCCCAGAATACCGAGGTTACGTAAAAAGTTTCGCCGGCCGTGATCAATTTCGTGCGCAATGCCGTCTTTCAGGCTGTCGCCCTTACGCCGGCCGTGGTTAGTAGTGGAGATTTGTCCCATAATGGAGACTATATTTTTCGGCGCCAAGGCACCGGATCAATTAATTAGGAGAGCTGAAATTCGGGCATCCGGCCGATGTGGCGCAGCAACACGGTTATCTGCCAGGAAGCAGAACCCCAGTTTAGATTCCATTCACCGGTATCGTAGTAATTGGAGGGAACGTCCCACTTCAGCACGTCAGTTGCCGTGGCGTAAGCATCTTCCGAGACCAGTCCGCGCGGAACAAAATGGTCCACAATGGCCCGGGCAATGACTTCCGGGGAATTGCTGTTTTCGGTAAGGATCCTGGCGAAGTCCGGATAAGTCGCTTCACTGCCGTTATGGACGCCCCAGGAGAACCCGTCGATGAACTCCCACCGTAGGGTAAGCCGGTTGGAATCTATCCAGGCGCGGTCCCCCTTCCAGCCGGCTACATCCGGCGGCTGGCCTAAGAACTGCCCCATATTTGCCATGCTCCAGAAGCCCCAGTTTGTCCATTCGTCAAACTCCCCGAAATCGCCCTGCCGCATAAACGAGATCAATAATTCCATCGGGCTTTTCAGCAAGACTCCTACGTTGGCAGCTTCAAAGAAGTGTGCACTTTTAAAGAGTTCCTGCAGGACCGGAAGAATCTGATAGCCGGCACCGATAAAGGTGGCCATCATCCCCTGAATGACGTCTTCGTCAATATTCTTATTGACGTAAAAGCGGTAAAGTTTTTCACAAATGAACCGGGCGACCATGGAGCCCCTCTCTGCGAAGAGGGTATCAATAAGGCTCTCGTGGTTGAAGTTGCCCGTCACCCCGAATACGGTTTTGGGGGTATTGTCAAAGCCCCATTCGGCCCAGGTCACCGGGCCGCAGTAGCTCGTCCATCCATTCCAGCCGGTAAGCGCACGGCTGGCCTCAATGATGTCCTCCTGTGTGTAGCCATTGTTTTCTCCCAGGGTAAAAAGTTCGAATAATTCCCGGGCGTAGTTTTCATTCGGGTTGTCCTTCGTATTTTCAAAGCCATTGA
>JAUIIF010000198.1 GCA_030431945.1 Bacteroidia bacterium
CGTGGAGCAACTGAACATGGGGACCATCCAGAGAATGCCGGCCCTGCTGGGGGAGGTGGATGTGCTGCGCAGTATCCAGCTGCTGCCGGGGGTGACTTCGGTAGGGGAGGGGGCCGCCGGCTTCAACGTCCGTGGTGGCTCTATTGACCAGAACCTCGTAGTCCTGGATGAAGCCCCCGTTTTTAATTCCAGTCACCTTTTCGGCTTTTTTTCCGTCTTCAATCCCGATGCCGTGAAGGGCGTTAAATTGTACAAAGGCGGCATCCCGGCCCGCTACGGCGGCCGCCTTTCCAGTATTCTTGACGTACGGATGAAAGAAGGGAATAACAAGCAGTTTGAAGCCCAGGGCGGCATCGGCACGATTTTCAGTCGCCTTAGCCTGGAAGCACCCATCGTGAAAGATAAGTCTTCTTTCCTGCTGGCTGGCCGCCGCTCGTACATTGATGTGCTGGCGGGGCCATTTCTCGGGGAGTCCCTTTCCGGTACGAAACTCAACTTTTATGACCTGACCCTGAAGACAAATTATAAGTTCAGCGACAAAGACCAGCTTTTCCTGAGCGGCTATCTTGGTCGCGATGTTTTTGCTCCCGGTGATCAGGCAGGCTTTAGCTGGGGCAACACTACGGGGACCCTTCGCTGGAATCACCTCTTTAATGACCGGCTGTTCAGCAACCTGACCCTCTATTATTCAGATTATGATTACGCCATCAATTTTGGCGATGACCCGGAAGAAGATGCTTTTGACTGGGATGCCAGTATCGTCAATTTCAGTGCTAAACCTGAATTCAGTTACTTCATTACCCCCGAAAACGTCCTGCGGTTTGGCGGTCAGGGCATCTACTACCGCTTCGAGCCGGCCAATGCCATCGCCGTTAGTGACGGCGAGGAAATCGACATTTCCATCAACAACCAGTGGGCCATTGAGAGCAGCGCCTTCCTCGAACACGAAGTAGGTCTTTTCAAAGGCAAAATGAAACTGGACTACGGCCTGCGGCTCAGCCATTTTGCCTACCTGGGCGGGCGGCCGGTATACGAGTTTGGGGAAGCCCCCCGGGAAGGTTTTTCCCGCCCATTGGCAAGTGTAACCCAGACCGAAAAGGGCGAAACCATCAAGACCTGGCTGAACCTGGAACCCCGGGCCTCCCTCCAGTACCAGCTCACACCCGCCAGTTCGGTCAAGGCGAGCTACCAGCGAACCGCCCAGTACATACACCTGCTCAGCAATACGGCCGCTTCAATTCCACTGGACATCTGGACGCCCAGCACCAATAATATCGATCCGCAATTAGCTGACCAGTTCGCCATCGGCTATTTCCGTAATTTCAGCGACAACGCTTACGAAGCCAGCTTCGAAACGTATTACAAGGATTTTCAGCAGCTGATTGATTACGTTGACGGGGCGGACCTGGTGCTGAACGAGTTGGTGGAGGGCCAGGTAGTATCCGGCGAAGGCCGCGCCTACGGCGCTGAGTTTCAGGTCAAGAAAGTGAAAGGGCGGTTCAACGGCTGGGTGAGTTACACCCTGGCCAAAACGGAGCGCCTTACGCAAGGGGTCAATAACAATGACTGGTACCCCAGCCGCTTCGACCAGACCCATAACTTTAACCTGACGGCATTTTACGAACTGAGCGAAAGGGCTACCCTGAGCGGTACCTTTGTGTACAATACCGGAACCCCCGTGACGCTGGCCAGTGCGGGCTATTACCAGTTGGGCTACTACGTACCGCACAACGAAGGCGGTGGCCGAAACAATTTCCGCATCCCGGATTACCACCGGCTGGACATTTCGGTTACCCTGGACCCGAAAAAGGAAAAAGCCGGCAAACGTTGGCAGGGCCAGTGGGTTTTTGGGGTCTACAATCTCTACGGCCGCCGCAATGCCTTCACCGTTTCGGGAACGCAAAGTGAAGGACGTCCGGTGATCGGCCAGCCGATCATGACAGAGGCTAACCAGCTGAGTGTGGTGGGCAGCATCATCCCGAGCATCAGCTATAACTTCAAATTCAAGTAACGCCTGCTGCTTTCCTTCCGGCGGGAACGCAGGATGCAGGGAAAGCAGTTCGGCAGGGCCACACGCCCCCTTTACCTAAAGACCAACAGCGCTGGGCACAGCGCCCCCTTAAATAAGCTTGCCATGAAAGCATATTTCCGCTTCTTACCCCTGTTTCTTGTTCCGCTTGCTTTCTTCAGCTGTGAAGATCCGGTAGTGCTCGAAAGCCGTTTCGAACAGCCTGAGCTCGTGGTGGACGCCTGGCTTAACAACATCTCGGAGCCACAGACTATCCTCCTGACCGAAAGCCAGGACTACTACGCCAATCGCTTGCCAACGCCGGTTACGGACGCTCAGGTAATCGTTTGCCAGACGGTGGATCAAGTGCCCACCAGTACCTGTTTTGTTTTCGACCACCAGGGAGAGGGCCGTTACGTATGGACGCCCACTGACGGAGAAACCCTGGGAGAGGTCGGTACCGAATTCGGACTGGGAATCCAGCGCGGCGATAATCAGTACGTCTCTGTAACCACCATGAACCGGACAGCAACCATTGATTCACTCAGCTTTCAGTTCGAAGAAGAAGCAATCGGCCTGGAAGAAGGCCTCTACGCACAGATTTATGCGCGCGACCCCGTCGGCCAGGGAGATGCTTACCTCATTCGCAGCACCATCAATGATACCCTGTTACTCCGGCCGGCCGAGCTCAACATTGCCTACGATGCCACCTTCAGTCCGGGTACGAATACCGATGGTATTACCTTCATTTTTCCCATTCGGTTTAATATCAACCGGACGGACGATGATGGCGCACCCGTTCCCCTCGAAGAAGGGGATAAGGTTGGCGTGGAGATTATTTCACTGAGTCAGGAGGCCTACCTGTTTCTGCGGATTGTACAGGAACAGGTAAATAATGGACAGAGCGGTCTGTTTGACTTGCCCGTAGCGAATTCCCCCGGAAACATTATCAACCTCGAAACAGAAGAAAATATCCTCGGCTTTTTTAATGTTGCCGCTTCCGCACGAATCGAGCGTACGGTAGGTGAGTAGGATGCCGTATATTGCTGCCGACTTGGCTAACCACGTAAAAATAAAAGATGTCCGGATAATTTAGTAGGTAAATTGTCCGCGTTCATCAACAGTTAATTCTTGCTGAAAACCAAATAATGGAAGACATTAATCTTTCGTCATTATATTGCGTGACCAATATCTATCCTTAACGTCTTAATAACGATTGTTAATTTCCGGTTAACAATTCTTGAAATTTACCTCAATGACACGCGCCAGATTCCAGGGCTGTCAACCAGAAATGGATGACAATGAGATCATTAAAGCGTACCGGGAGAAGCGTCATGGCACTTGTTTTCGTTTACTTCATGACCGCTATGCAGGAAAAATTTACGGCAAAGCACTAACCATGCTGAAAGCTGAAGCACAGGCAAAAGACGCAACTCAGGAAATTTTCACCAAGATATTTCTTAGTCTTGGCAAGTTTGAAGGGCAATCTAAATTTTCTACCTGGGTATATTCGGTAACGTACAATTATTGTATCGATCTCATCCGTAAAGAAAAACGTAGCCGGGATCTGTTCGCCGATGAAGTAGAAAACCCACCGGACCGGGAGATCGAGGAGGTGGACGACGGTACGTTGACGACCATGAAAGTAAATGAGCTGCGACAGGTATTACGCACCATTAGTGAGGCAGACCGGACGTTGTTGCTTTTGAAGTACAAAGACGGAATGAAAATCAGAGACATTGCCAAGCTGTTCAACAAGAACGAATCGGCAGTAAAAATGCAACTAAAACGAGCTAAAGAAAAAGCAAAGCGAAAACACGAAGAACTCTACGGTAAAAAAGGATAAAAGTCTATGAACAGCTTCCTGCAACTTTACGAAGAAGATAACGAAAGATTCGTTGAACGCTACGAGGAGGATATCCGCCGTGCCGTAGAAAGCCGTATCCGGACCGTTCATTTTATCAGTGATATCGTTGAGCTGTTTTTTCCACGATTGGCGGATACCGCCACTGTTTTGCTGGGAGGTGATGTAATTGATCCGGGAGATCCTTACCGTACCATCGCTGAGCAGGATAACTTACCTTCCGGTACCCCGCCAATTCCCGGTGCCGAGAATGGAGATGAAATTATACGTTAACGGAACCCATGGAGAATATCATTAACGCTTTACGCGACCAGTTTTTGCTCATGCTAAACGTCATTCCTGCCCTGATCAAAGGGGTGGTCATCCTTATCGTTGGTGTCCTGCTGGCAAAATTATTGTACCGGCTGATCCTGCGTTTTCTGGGGGCCATCGGGGTGGATAAACTGGCGGATCGCCTCATGAGCATTGAAATGTTCGAAAAGGCAAAATTTGACCTGGTACCAAGCAGAATCGTTGCCGCTAGTGTCTACTACTTTATTGTGATCATTTTTTCCATGGCCGCCGTTGAAGCCATGGGACTGAAAATAATCTCCGATCTGCTCAAGGACCTGATCGAGTACATCCCCAATGGCGTTACCGCTTTCATCGTACTGATCGTCGGCATATTTTTAGCGGACGCCGTAAAGAAAATCATCGTCGGTACTTGCCGGACCCTGGGAATTTCTTCCGGGAACCTGATCGCCAACATCGTTTTCTACTTCATTATGCTGAACATAGTGCTGATCGCACTGCGCCAGGCGAAGCTGCAAACGAAGTTCATGGAAGACAATATCTCCATTTTACTCGCCGGGGTTGCCGGCGCTTTCGCGATCGGTTACGGCCTGGCCAGCCGTCACATCATGAGTAGCCTGCTGTCCTCTTTTTACAACCGCGATAAGTTCAGCATCGGTGACGAAGTCACCATCGACGGCAAGCGCGGCGAAGTCATTACCACCAACAACAGCATCGTTATCCTTCGTTCTCTTAACGAAGAAAGCGAATACGTCATCCCTTACAGCAAGGTCTCCAGCGAAGGGGTGGAAATCCATACTCGTCGCGATAACGGGCCCGCACTACCCCCCCACGAAGGTAAAGGGTAGCGCTTTACCTATCCGGTGCAGAACTGGGCGCTTATCCTGATCCAAAGATTTCCGCAGAAAAGTAACCGGGAAGTTACTCTTCTTCGTCCCCACCAAACAAGTCGTTGTCCTTGAGGAAATGGTACCATTTCAGCAAGCGCTTAATGTCACTTGCATGGACCTGGTCCTGGTCATAGTTTGGCAGTACGTCCGCCAGGTATTCGAAAAGTTCATCCTTGCTGGCATTGGTAGCCGGGGCAGGGTTGTCTTCCGCCTGCTCATTCATGCGGTCAAATAACTTGGCCAGCGGCTCAGCTTCTCCGTCATCGGTGTACATCGCCATGCTTTCCAGTGGGGCAAACTGGTGCTTGCGCTGCGGCGCAAAGCGCCGCTTGCCGTCCGCCAGGTTCTCAATGATCAGGCCGCCCTTGCGTTCGGTAACGGCTTTGTACAAACCGGGTAAACCGGTAACGGCGAGGATGTCGCTCAATTTCATAGTTGCTTAATTTCGCGCAAAGGTAGTGGTTGCAATCGTTGTGGAAGGGACAATTGTTCGTGGCCGGCGGCAAACATTGGCGCAGGGGGAGGAGTCGTACCAAAGCCAGAGAAGTTTAGCCACGCTGGCCAGAGAGAAATTCCCTTACCCCTTTGGCTTAGGCGTACCCCCCTCATAACTTTAGTAAGCCAGCAGGTCCTGAATTGCTGCCCCTAAGCGATCTTCCGGTAAATAATCTTTTTCCAGGGCCGCCGCGAAGGGGACCGGGGTATCCAGCGCTGCCAGGCGCCGTACCGGTGCATCAAGGGCTTCGAAGCAGTGCTCCCCAATCCAGGCCGCCAGTTCGCCCCCCAGGCCACCGGTAAGGTTGGCTTCGTGCAGGATTAGTGCCCGGTTGGTTTTTTGTACCGTGGCGGTAATCGCGGCGTAATCAAGTGGGGCTAAAGACCGGAGGTCGAGAATTTCTGCGTCCACACCAAGCGCTTCGGTGGCCTTTAGTGCCCACCGGACGCCCATGCCGTAGGTAATGATGCTCAACTGGCTGCCCGGCCGCGCTACGGCGGCCTTGCCGATCTCCGTGGTGTAATACCCTGCGGGTACGTCTCCACTCAGTGAACGGTACAGTGCTTTGTGCTCAAAATAAAGCACGGGATTAGGGTCCGCCAGGGCCGCCGTCAGCAAGCCTTTGGCATCCGCAGGGTTACTGGGGTAGACAATTTTCAGCCCCGGAACGGAAGTGAACCAGGCCTCCATGGTCTGACTATGGTACGGTCCGGCGCCGACACCGCCGCCCACCGGAAGCCGAACGGTAACGTCCGCCTGCTGGCCCCACCGATAGTGGAGCTTGGCCAGGTTATTGACGATCTGGTTAAAGCCACAACTGACAAAATCACCGAATTGCATCTCCACCATGGCTTTACCACCGGCAATACTCAGGCCGAGGCCGATGCCAATTATGCCACTTTCGCACAGGGGGGTGTTCCGGACCCGCGCTGCTCCGAACTCCGCCAAAAAGCCGTCCGTAATCTTAAAAACACCGCCGTAGTCGGCAATGTCCTGTCCCATCAGGACCAGGTCTTCGTGCCGGCGCATCCCTTCCCGCAAGCCATCCGTTATCGCGTCGATAAATCGCATTTCTGTACTGGCGCCGGAGGGCGCGGCCGCCGGTGCAAGATCAGTTGCGGGGGCAAACATGGCGGCCAGTTCCCGGGAGACGTCCCCTTCCGTTTCCGGCATGGCTGCCGCTGCCTTCAGGCTGTCCTCGATCTCTTTTTTCAGTTTTTTTTCCTGAGCTTTCCGATCTTCCGCCGTCAGCCAGCCTCTTTTGATGAGGTAGTCGGCGTAATTCTCCAGCGGGTCCCGGGCTTGCCAGGCTGCAATTTCTGCTTCCGGGACGTACTTCACCCCACTGGCTTCTTCGTGCCCCCGCACCCGGTAAGTCAAGCACTCCAGCAGCACCGGTTCGGGGTGCTCCCGCATTTCTGCGGCAAGTTTACGCACCGTCTCGTATACTTCCAGGATGTTATTGCCATCAATGGTCAGGGAGCGCATACCGTAACCCTTTCCACGGTCCGCCAGATTGGTACAGGCGTACTGCTCACTTACGGGCGTCGAGAGCCCCCAGCCGTTATTTTCGACAACGAAGAGGACGGGCAGTTTCCAGACTGCGGCCGTATTCAGGGCTTCGTGAAACTCTCCCTGGCTGGTGCCGCCATCACCCGTAAAAGCCAGGGCAATTTTTTGTTCCCCCAGCAGCTTGTGCCGCAGGGCAACGCCGGCGGCCAGGCTCAGCTGTGGCCCCAGGTGGGAAATCATGCCGACAATCTTATGCTCCTGGCTGCCGAAGTGAAAACTGCGGTCACGCCCCTGGGTGAACCCGCCGGGCTTGCCCTGCCACTGCGCAAAAAGCCGGGGCAACGGTACTTGCCGGGTGGTAAAAACCCCCAGGTTGCGGTGCATCGTAAACAGGTATTCCTCCTCCTGCAGTGCTGCGGCACACCCCACGCTGATGGCTTCCTGGCCAATACCGGCAAACCATTTGGAAATAACGCCCTGGCGGAGTTGCTTAAGCATTTTCTCTTCAATCAGGCGTGGGCGCAGCAGCTGGGTGAACAGGGCTAACTGGGTAGCCTTCTTCGTCTTGTACTTGGTGTAGGTAAGGGGGGGGAGCGTGGTGGTCATTTTGGTAGGGGCTGGCGGGCGCAAGGCGCCCGCTTGGTCATTTTCGGTTCCGGCGCCCGCCGCCTGACGGCAAGCAAGTACCTTCCCGGAGGAGGGGGTACTCCCTCCA
>JAUIIF010000199.1 GCA_030431945.1 Bacteroidia bacterium
CCGGAAGAGGTTGGGAACAATGGTTTGGTAATGGGCCTGAAAGCGCTGAAGCATGGGGCGGAGATCAATGGGGTTACCCAGCGAAAACGGATGAAGCCGGGAGAGGTTGTCAGGGTACCGCAGAAAACGGGCACACGCCCTGCCGGCTAAAGGTTCTGCTCACTGCACCTGCGGCCGCGCCCGTACCTGCCCAAAATTATTACTGCCGCAGGTAAGAAAGACCGGACGCAGCTATCTACGAAGTAAGGCCGGAGAAAGCACGTAAAACGGGCGCGGCCGCAGGTGCGGAGTCATGCCTGAGAAACGCACGGAGAGGTTTTTCAAAAAAAATTTACGGTCCGCCGTAAAATAGTGTAACACTTTGTGGAATCATGTCATATATCATCGTCCTCACTTTGGGGGATTTGTCTTTAACAACTACTTTTAACTCAACATCCATTCACCCAGAATGCCCCAACAACGGCATTCACAGTTATAATTCTTCCTATGAAAAACCTCCTACGTACTATTGCCCTCACCCTTTGCCTTTGCTTCGCTTACCAGACTGAAGCCGTGGCGCAGGATTACAAATCTGCCGTTGGTCTGCGTCTTGGTTACCCCTGGGCCGCCAGCTACAAAACTTTCATCAGCGAATCCAGTGCCATCGAAGCCTACGTCGGCTACCGCGGCTATTCCAGCTTCAACTGGATTACCATTAACGGTGCTTACCAGATTCACAATGACATTTCTTCCGTAGACGGGCTACAGTGGTACTACGGTGCCGGTGCCGGTGTCCAGCTCTGGAACTCTGACTTCTTCGATTCCGGAGAAACCACCTTCACCATTTCCGGCTACCTGGGCTTACAGTACACCTTTGCCGACACCCCCATCTCGGTTACTGCAGACTGGGTCCCTACCCTCTTCCTGGGTGACGGATTCGGTACCGGCGGCTTTGGCGGTGGGTACGGCAACCTGGCCGTACGCTACGTGCTGGGCGGACAAAACGCCAGAAAATAAGCCTGACCAAAGCCTTATTTGCTTCACTGGAGGAGCCAGCGCCATAGGTGCTGGCTCCTTTTTTACGTACCGGTAAAGGCAAGGCGGCTACGTTGAACGCCCGCCCGGCAAACACCAGCGGTCAGCCATCCGTATTACCGCAAACTACTGCGTTAATGAAGAAGCGTATCTGGATACCCGGGTTACTCCTGCTGCTGGTGGCCATCACTTTTTTCTCCGGCCCGAAAATTCCTACCCCCCGGTACGAAACGGCGCTTCCCCAGCTGGCGGAAACGCCACTGGCGGTAGCCCAAAACATCCGGGAAAGAGAAAGCCGCCGGCCCGTAAGGGATGACAACCAGGCGCGCATCACCTGGTCCCGCGCACCCGGCGAAACGACTGAATACAGCCTGGTATACCTGCACGGCTTCGGCGGAAGCTACCGGGATGGTTATCCCGCCAACGCAGAAATAGCAGCATTTCTAAAGGCGAATGCCTACTACGCCCGCTGGGGAGACCATGGCTTGCGCCCACCCCACGCACTGGTAAATTTCTCCGCAGAATCCGCCTGGGAAGAAGCCAAAGAGGCGCTGGCCATCGGGCAAAAGATCGGGAAGAAAGTCATCATCCTTTCTACCTCCACCGGGGGAACCCTGGCGCTAAAACTCGCGGCTGAATATCCGGAACAAGTACACGCCCTGGTCAACATTTCCCCCAACGTAAAGGACGACATGCCCGGCACCTGGCTGCTGAACTCGCCCTGGGGCGCGGAAATCGCGGCCCTGATCGGTTGGGGCGATGGCATGCGTCAGGTTAGCCACGAAGAACCGGGGGCCGACCAGTACTTCGATACCCTATTCGTAGCCAAAGCCCTCGTAGACCTGCAGGTGCTCGTAAGTACGACGATGCAGGACAGTATTTTTCAAAAGGTAACTTGTCCGGTACAAACCCTCTATTACTACAAAAACAGTCAGGAGGAAGATGAACGGGTAGAAGTAGATGTTTACCCCGACCTGCACGCTGCGCTGGGCACACCAGACAACCGCAAGGAGCTGACAAACTTAGCTACCCCAGGTACTCACTTTATGGGAAGCTCGCTTAAGTCAAAGGACACCCGGGCCGTCACGACGAACGTCATCCGGTTTTTGACCGAGCAGGCGGGAGTAAACAGGCGAAGTTCTACTCCCTCTCGGCGGACGACCGCGCAGCAGCCCGGAACGGCACCAGGCCGCTAAGCGTCCGCTTCGGCCGACGAGCGCTCGCATTTGTCTAGCAGTATCTTCTGCAGAAATTGGTCACGGCACGGAACCGCGCTTCCTGCCTCAGGTTATTCCTTCTTCGTCGGAGACCCACTCCCCATTGTTATTGATCCGCAGGGTACGGTACCGGTCAAAGGCCTCCAGGAAAACGGTGAAGGCCAGGCGCTCATCTCCCCGGCAGTGGGTGAGAATGATTGTCCGCCAGCCCGTCAACACCCCCGCCTCTGCGTAGGTGACAGCGACAAAAAGGTGAAATTCATACCAGTCAAAATCAATTTCCTCCGGCAACGCCTTACAGCGCAGGCAACTGCGGTAACCACGAATGAATTGCTCCACCAGCGTGATGGAGGCTTCACCCAGGTAAAATTTCACCTGCCGACGGAAATGACCGGAAGCAAGAAACTCCGCTAAACTTTCGAACGGTAGTTGAGGACTCAGCATAAGCTGACCTACGCAACGGACCTGCAATCAGATCTGTAAAACCCCGTTTTTCTCACAACTTTGAGGGGGACGACGTGGCTAGAGCCCCGCCTTCGCTGAAATCTCCAGCATCCGGTCAATGCTGGCAACGCCCTGTTCGATCACCCACTCCGGCAGCGTAATTTCGGGCAGCTCGTGCTTCATGCACAGGTAGAGCTTCTCCATGGTATTCCGCTTCATGTGCGGGCACTCATTACAGGCACAGGTGTTGTTCGGCGGGGCGGGAATGAAGGTTCTGTCCGGACTCGCCTTTTCCATCTGGTGGATGATCCCCGGCTCCGTGGCAACGATAAATTCGGTGTAATCGCTTTCCCGCGTAAAGCGGAGCAGGCTGGACGTAGACCCTACGTGGTCCGCAATATCAAGAATGTGACTTTCACACTCCGGGTGAGCAATAAAGGCCGCATTGGGGTGCTTTAGTCGCAGCTTGGTAATTTTCTCGTGGCTGAAGATTTCGTGGACCATGCAAGATCCGTTCCACAGCACCATATCCCGGCCGGTCTCCTTAACGAGCCAACGGCCCAGGTTAACGTCCGGGGCAAAGATCAGCGGCTGATCTTCCGGGAAGGAATCAATGATGTGCTTGGCGTTGGTGCTGGTGCAGCAAACGTCGGTCAGGGTCTTCAGCTCCGCCGTACAGTTGATGTAGCTGACGACCTTATGCTCCGGGTATTTTTCTTTAAACTTACGGAAGACGGGAGCAGGACAGCTGTCAGCAAGTGAACAGCCGGCTTTCAGATCCGGCAACAGTACCTTCTTCCCCGGGCTCAGCATCTTGGCCGTTTCGGCCATAAAGTGCACGCCGGCAAAAACAATAATGTCAGCATCCGTCTCCGCTGCCTGCTGGCTCAGCCCCAGACTGTCACCAATGTAATCGGCAATGTCCTGAATCTCTGACTCCTGATAATAATGGGCCAGAATAACAGCATTTTTCTCCTGCTTGAGTTTATTGATTTCAGCAACCAGATCAAGTGTTGGGTCGACATCGAGGTCGAGAAAACCCATTTTCTGGAGATTGTTGGTAGCGAGGTCGAGTTCGGCAGACATAGGCTTTTAGCTTTAAGACGACAAGATAACGCCAAAAGACACATTTAGTTGCTTAGCTTTATAATTAAGCTAACACTGATATGACCTCCTTTTACTTAAGTGGTGGCACCGGAACGGCTGGTAAACAGGTAGCCGATGGCACCCAGTACCGGTACGATAAGAATGATCAGGGCCCACAGCAATTTCCTGGGCATAGCGTAGGGCTTGTTGTACAGATCATACAAAGCATAGATAACCAGCAGGAAAAGAAAAATACTCCCCAGTACGTACACCAGGGCACTTCCCGCCAGTACACCGGCGGCCACTTCCTCATTGCAGGCGGTCAGGAATAGCAAGAGGCAAAAGATCAGAAGGGAGGTAAGCTGACTTTTCATCTTTCAGGTTTCCCCTTAAAGCGCAGTACGAGGGATAAGTGTTTGCTCGGCGCGGCCGCTGGTGCAAAAAAAAGTTATCCGGCAATTGGCGTCCCTTTCCCTGGTTTATTGCAACGATAGTCTGGTGATGTCTTCCCGCGACAATAAGTGCAGACGCTGCTGGATCAGTTGCCCGGCCTCGTCCGGCACGTTGAGCAGGGTTAAATTTTCTGAGCCGGCATCGGTCCATTTTTCCTTGAATTGCCGCTGAAACGGTTCGAAAGTCCGTAACCATCCTGCCTGTAGCTGGTTACGGTCCACCAGTAAATAATCGATTCCCCATTTATCCATGAAGGCAACGACCGCCGGCAGCTGATCGCCCGTAAGGGTGTACGCCTCCACAAAATCATGGAACCGGGGCATTACGTACTCGTGGTAATTTTTGAAGTAGAGGGCGTGCGCGGATTCATGGCTGATGAAAACATTCCGGTGGCAGAATACCGGCACTTGGCTCGCCAGTGCAGGCGGCAGGGCGATGAGTGCCTCTTCGGGCAGCGCCCGCAGGGTAGCGAATAGTTCTTCCCGCCCTTCCTCGTTGGAATAGGGCAGCTCCGCTGGAGTCTGCCGGTAATACCCGTAGCCCAGCAGGGCGGCCGCCAGGAGTGCCGCGGTCCACCAGCGCGGCCAGTAGCGCCAGCCGGCGGCCAGCAGCAGGGTAAGGACCATCGGTGTCCACAATCGCCAGGGGTACACCAGGTACCGGTCGGGTAAAAACAGGAGGGGAAACCAGTGGCGGGCCACTACGTAAAAGATGCCCGCCGCCACCGCCATCAGGAGCAACCAGGCGCCCAGCGCCCCGCTGGACTTGCGATACTTGATGGTAACAACTCCGGCAAGGGCCACTACTGCATAAGCAAACCAGGCGCCGAAAGGAGAGTGGAAATTCGCCTGAAAGAGGTACTTGATGAGGGAGGCCACATCTCCTTTCACCGCAGTGTAAATGCCTACGCGCCCGCCGGAATGAAACTCCGGCCAGCTGATCAGCTTTACCCGCTCCAGGTAACCACCCAGACTGGGGTGCATAGCCACCCGCTCCGCGTGCCACCAGACGACCAGCAGGGCCAGACCAAAACCCAGCAGGTAAACGGGCCAGTGCCGGAAGGGAGCTGCCCCCCACCCTGCTTTGTTATCATCAGCCGGCACCCTGCGGCCGCGCCCACTTGTCCAGCCCCACACGCACAACTCGGCCAGCTTCCAGCACGCGAAAATGCCACCGTTGATCAACAGGGCCGGCGGATAAAAAAGCGCGGAGGCTACCGTCGTAAAGGCAACTCCCCAGGGCTGATCCTGCCGCAACAGGTAGTAGCCGAAGGCCAGCAGCAACGGCATCAGGAAAGACCGGGCGACAAAACCAACGCTGGAGTGGAAGCCAAGGTGGACGGCCAGCAGGCTGCCGGCTACTGCGATGAAAAGGTGGGTGTACCTGCGCAGGAGGGCGACGCCAAAACCGACCGTTAGTAAGGATATCAGGAAGGGGCCACCCCGGGAGATCGTCAGGGGATCAACGAACCGACCCAGCCCCCAGAGCAGCCAGTAGAAGCCGCGGGGCTGGATGGCTGCCGAAGCGTCGGCGTAAAAAGTGTCCTTCCAGTCAAGGTCAAAATGGTCTACGAACAGCCAGAGATAGTGCTGCACCATATCGTCATTGAGCCGCAGCGGCCCGGCCAGCATCGCCTGGTAGTAGCACCAGGTGTACGCCAGGGTTACCACGCCAATGGCGAGCCATTGCCAAAAAGTTACTTTAGGCGAAGCATGAGAATGGGGCATAAGGCAAAGCTACACTACTGGTAGCGGCTCCGAAAAGGGAAGTACAGGAATAATGCCCCTACTCCATGTCCACGTACAAATTTCCTTTCAGCAGGCCACGGCTGATCACGATTTTCTGAACCTCGCTGGTGCCTTCGTAAATCTGGGTAATTTTGGCGTCCCGCATCAATCGTTCAACGTGGTACTCCTTCACGAAGCCGTACCCACCGTGTACCTGTACGGCCTCCACGGTGTGTTTCATCGCCACGGAGCTGGCGTAGAGCTTGGCCATGGCCCCCGCCTGGTTATAATCTTTGCCGGCATCCTTCAGCCAGGCCGCGCGGTACACGAGCATTTTAGCGGCCTCAATATCCGTAGCCATATCCGCCAGCTTGAAGGCAATGGCCTGGTGCTGACTGATCGGCTTACCAAACGCTTCCCGTTCGTGGCTATAGGCAGTGGCCAGCTCGTAGGCACCGCCGGCGATACCGAGCGCCTGGGCCGCAATACCGATCCGGCCGCCCGCCAGGGTTTTCATGGCGAATTTGAACCCGAAGCCATCCGCCCCGATGCGGTTTTCCTTCGGCACCTTCACGTCTGAATACATAATGGTGTGGGTATCCGAGCTGCGGATGCCTAATTTGTCTTCTTTGGCACCAACCTGCACACCGTCCCAGCTGGTTTCGACAATGAAGGCATTGATGCCGTGGTGGCCTTTGTCTGCGTCCGTTTGGGCGATGACGAGGTGGACCTTACTCGTCCCCCCGTTGGTAATCCAGTTCTTGGTACCGTTCAGCAGGTAATGGTCGCCCATGTCGATGGCGGTCGTCCGTTGGCTCGTGGCGTCTGATCCTGCTTCGGGTTCACTGAGGCAGAAGGCACCGATCCATTCGCCGGTGGCGAGCTTCGTCAGGTACTTCTCCTTTTGTGCTTCTGTACCGTATTGCTCGAGCCCGTAACAGACCAGGCTGTTGTTAACGGACATGATCACGGAGCAACTGTTGTCCACTTTCGAGATTTCCTCGAGGGCAATGATGTAGCTGAGGCTGTCCATACCACCACCACCGTACTGTGGGTCCACCATCATGCCCATGAAGCCGAGTTCGGCCATCTGCCGCACCTCCTCCCTGGGGTAGGTCATGTGGGTATCCCGTTCGATGACTCCGGGCTTGAGGACGCGTTGGGCAAAATCCCGGGCAGCTTCCCGGACGGCTAGTTGTTCTTCACTAAGGGTAAAATCCATGATCGATTGGTCAAATTATCGGGTGGTCAAGTTGTCGGCTAACAGTCGTCACGGGCGTACTGTTTAATTAACCGGGGCGAAGTTAGCGAATTTTCGCAAAGACATCTTTAACCGGTCAACGTGTGTATAACAATTTGCACAACTAAAACGAGGGGGCAAGCCCCGCTCGCTACGAAAGGCGGACCTCCGGCCCTTAGCAAAGGCCTGGTTTTAGGGCTGGCTGTGCATTTCGTTATACACACCTGGTCAACCATCCAGGGTAATCACCAACTCGCCTGGCGGACGACCCGAAGCAGCCCGGAACCGCATCAGGCCGCTACGCGTCCGCTTCGGCCGCCGAGCGCTCGCATTTGTATAGCAGTGTGCTAAACATTCTCTTCCAGGTTATAATTTAGTAGTAGCAGAAAAGAAGCGCTCTTCTGAAATACTAATTACCTGCTAGTATAATTTTTCCTCTACCGAGTATTCTCCCTCGATCCTCGAAACAATAATAATACATCCCTGATACCAGGAAACTCAGATCAAAACTTTTCTGACGGGTCAGAACTCTACGAGAGAAGACCTCTTTCCCGGAAGCATCATAGAGTTTAAACTGACCATTGA
>JAUIIF010000200.1 GCA_030431945.1 Bacteroidia bacterium
TTGTCCGTTTTTCATGAAATCCACGAATTGATTCATGAGGTAGTAGGACTCTCCAATGACTTCCGGAGTTGCCTTATTCAGGGCAATTTGGTTTTGGAGTTCACCAACCATTTGGCTTACCATCTTTCCATTCTCCTGTAATTGTTCCGTGGGTACGTGCTTGAAGAACAAGTTGAGGTTAGCCAGAGAGGGGTCAGCATTAAAGGCGGCTGCCAGGTCCTGATAGGTTTGAATTTCGTACCAGGTATAGCCAATATGAAGGGCTGCAGCACCCAAGGCGGCCAGTAAGTAAAGGGTTAGGAAACGGGTAGAACCAATTCTTGTCTCCACAATCGGGCCCAGAAAATAAAGGCTGAGCATATTAAAGGCGATGTGCATTATGCTGCTGCCATCGTGCATGAAAAAGTGGGAAACGAGTTGATAAGGACGAAAAGAATCTCCGCCGGGATAATACAGCATTAATTCACTCGCAATATTGAAATTGTACCCTAAGTAAGCGGGGAGGTAAACGATGGCAAATACCAGGAAATTCAGACCGATGAGGTACTTAACAATTGGAGTGAGTGGCGGCATGAGCTTTGTATCTAATGACGGCACAAATCAAATTGCCGAAGAATAAGCTTGATGAATCAGGAATCAAAACGCCGATCAACTTCGTCAAGTTCATATTTGATGAAACAACGCCTTCCGTTGGGCGCTAATTGGGGTTGTTCGCAGGCAAATAAGCGATCAATAAGGGAACGCATCTCAACCGGGTCGAGCAGCTGGCCGCGTTTTATGGCAGCACCTTTTACCAGTGCCCTTGCGAGACGGGCGTGCCCGTCACTTTCGATGTCCACGTCATTACGGTACTGTTCCAGTAACTGCTCGAGCAGCACTTTTTCATTTTGTCCCGCAAGCTCGGCCGGGATACCACGGATGATAAAAGATTCCCCGCCGAAATGCTCCACGTCAAAACCAAGGAGTTGAAGGTCTGGCAAAATAGCCGTCATCAGGCCTACATCTACGTGAGGTAGTTCAAGGGTTTGTGGAAACATGGATTGTTGAGAAACAGCAGGTTTTTCCCGCAGGTTGCCCAGGAATTGCTCGTACAATATCCGTTGATGAGCTGCTCGCTGATCAATCAGCAGCCAACCGCTTTTAATGGGCGATACAATGTATCGCTGGTGCAGCTGGTAGGGATCCCGTGCCTGCGGTACGGTAGAGGCCGCTTCGTCATCCTGACTCATTCGGCTGGGTAATAATTCGCCTAACTCAGGGTTGCTGGTTGCTGCCTCACCAAAGTCAATGAAAGGTGTTTCCCTTTCCGGAGCACTATCGCCTCCCAATCCGTCGTAGAGTTTTTCCCAATTACGCAAGTTGTTGGCGTGGCGGGTAGCTTCTGAAGCCGGAGTTCCGCCACTGTTTGCCGCGCTGCCGGAACCGGAAGTGTTACGTTTTGAGACGGGTTGATAGTCATCATTCATCCGGCTTGGTAAAGGGGGACTGTCATCTTCTGGTGGGGTGGAAGCAGGGGTAATAGACGTCCGGGAAGGAGAAAAGGGGTTGTCCGTTTCAAAATCGATGGACGGCATGATACTGGCCCGGCCAAGACCATGGCGAATGGTCGCTTTCAGGTAGTTGTAAATCAAACGTTCGTCTTCGAACTTGATTTCTTGTTTGGTAGGGTGAACGTTGACGTCAATCCGGGCCGGGTCGATGTCCAGGTAAATGACGTAAAAAGGATAGGTGTCTTTAGGCAGGAGGTCATCGTAAGCACTTACAACCGCATGGTGCAGGTAGCTGCTTTTGATGAAACGCTTGTTAATAAAAAAGAACTGACCAACTTTTGATTTTCGGGCAGCCTCCGGCTTACCGACAAACCCGCCAATCGATAATACATCGGTATCCTCCTGGATGGGTACCAGGAGGTTGTCGTACTTACGGCCGAATACCTGTACGACGCGTTGCCGTAGTTTTCCGGCGGGTAAGGCCAGGTCCAAACGGTCATTGACGTATAAATCAAACCTTACGTCCGGGTGGGCCAGGGCGATCCGGATGTATTCGTCCCGGATATGGCGGAGCTCTACCGTGTCACTTTTGAGGAAATTCCGCCGGGCGGGGACGTTAAAAAAGAGATTGCGTACGGCGATCGTGGTACCCGGAGGGGCGGCGACCGGTTCCTGAATTTTTACTTCACTGGCTT
Source organism: Bacteroidia bacterium (assembly GCA_030431945.1). Classification (GTDB taxonomy): domain Bacteria; phylum Bacteroidota; class Bacteroidia; order Chitinophagales; family Saprospiraceae; genus Neolewinella. Next base: position 2,186 of record JAUIIF010000200.1, read on the forward strand.
CCACCACGATGCGTGTTCCCAGATCGTCGGGGCTGCGCCGGGTTTTCATTTCCAACTGCGCTACTGCCGCAATACTAGCGAGTGCTTCTCCCCTGAAGCCCATTGTGCGGAGGGCGAAGAGATCGTCGGCACTGCGGAGTTTACTCGTAGCGTGGCGCTCCAGTGACATGCGGGCGTCTGTCTCGGACATACCGCAGCCGTTATCCCGTACCTGAATAAGTGTTTTACCACTGTCTTTGACGAGAAGTTCTATTTCATTGGCTCCGGAGTCAATGGCATTTTCCACCAATTCCTTAACCACACTGGCCGGCCGTTGGATGACTTCTCCGGCAGCAATCTGGTTGGCAATAGCGTCTGGTAACAGCTGGACGAGGTTGTCCGTCATGTATAAAGCAGGTTAATCAGCGATAATTTACGATTGGTTAAAGGTACGCAAATTTAAAAGGAGCCCTATTGTACACCCGTTCCCGCCCCCGAGGTAAGCCAATCGTTCAGATCCTGAAAGTAGAGGGTGTAAGCCAGATAAGCCAGGGCCAGCAGGCAAATAAGGGTGATGAACAGCGTGGTGTTGGATCGCTTGACTCTGGCACTCCGGTAAGAACCGGCAGCCATACCTCCTGCTCCTTTACGGAAACCGCCGGAAATACGTGTTTTCATGGCGTCAACGCCACCGTTCTGCAGCTCCTCTACTCGCTGACGGAGTTTCTCGGCTTCTTCTTTTTTAGGGTCCCAGTAACGGGGCTTATAGCTGAATTGTTGATTCTTTGGCGGTTTGAAGAGGCGAAGAAAACCCATGGAAACAAATGTTTGGTGAGAAAACAATCTAAGTTAGGAAAAGATGCAAACCAGCCCAAACCTGGTGGGCTGTGGCTGGCTGCTGCGGAAGCAACCTGCTCTGCACCTGCGTCCCCGCCCACCTTCTCTCGTCAGGTCACTTTTGCGACTATTTTCCCGTCTTCTGATTGCGGCGGTAAGCGTAAACTGCAGCGCCTACCGTACCGGCGGCATTTTCCAGCAGGGCCGGCTTCACCGTGGCGTTTGTCTTGAGGTGTTTCTTGTATTCATCAAAATATTTGGCGGCTCCGCCTCCGAGAATGATCAGATCAGGATTCAGTACCGCATCAACGTGCTTGAGGTACTTATTGAATTTTCGTCCAAACTCGCTCCAGCTCATGTTGGTGTCCTTCCTGATGCGGTTGGAGATGAATTTCTCCGCCACTACTTTCTGATTTTTCAGGTAAATCTGCCCGATTTCCAGATTGGGCATCAATTCTCCGTCTACAAAAAGGGCTCCGCCCAAGCCGGTTCCGATGGTGACCATCAGCACTACCCCTTCTTTGCGAAAGGGGCGGCCGGTGCCGAATTCCATGGTCGCAATGCCCGCGGCATCTGCGTCATTGAGCGCAAAAAAATTAAGGCCGGTCTGCTCACCGAGAACCTTGGTAATATCCGTCCCTACCCAGCTGTCATCGATGTTCGCAGCGCTTCCGGCTACTCCGCGCCGGACAATGGCCGGGAAGCCTACGCCTACCGGGCCGTGGTAATCCAGCTGGTCCACCAGCTGTTGTACCGTTGCGGCTACTGCGGCGGGGGTGGCCGGAGAGGGGGTGGCAAACCGGAAGCGTTCCGTCTCCATAGCGCCCGTTTTTACGTTTACCAATCCTCCTTTAATACCGGTGCCGCCTACGTCGATCCCTAAAATAATATGTTTCTTCATGATCGTGTGATGTTCTCAAATACCAATAATTGCCGGTTAGAAATGGCTGCAAACAAACGCAGCTGACCGTAATCAGCGGACCAGTGAAATCTTCATCCAGACATCCTCTACCGGGCGGTCTCCCGGCTTCGTCCGGGTAGCGGCTATTTTGTCAATAACGTCTAACCCTTCAATAACCTGCCCAAAAACGGTGTACTCCTGGTCCAGGACCGGAAACCCTCCTTTTTCCAGGTAAGCAGCCCGGACGTGACTGGGGTACCGGACGCCCGTCTTGGCTTCCTGCTTGTTGAGCTCAGATTCCGTGACCGAATGGCCGTGGACAATGTAGAACTGGGAGCCGCTGCTGGCTTTCTGGGGGTTGGGGGTCCGGGCGGCCGCGATGGCGCCTTTCACGTGGGCCAGGCTGTCCAGGATTTCTGCGGGAATCTGGTAGCCCGGGCCACCGAAGCCCAGGCGCTTTTCAGGGCCGGCATCCCGGCTGTCCGGATCACCTCCCTGAATCATGAAATTCTGCATGACCCGGTGAAAAAGCAAGCCATCGTAAAAGTTTTCTTCGACGAGCTTGACGAAGTTGTCCTGGTGCCCGGGCGTCGCGTCAGAAAGACGGGCGAGCATATTGCCCATGGGCGTTTCGATACGAATCAGGCATTCTTTAGGAGGCGTCACATTGATGGATTGAGTGGTCGATTTTGATTTTCCCTTTTCGTTGGTCGCCGTGAGGGTGACCAGGTAGTCCCCGGATTGAAAATAGCGATGGTCAGGGGCGGCTGCTGTGCTTGTCGTTCCATCACCAAATTCCCAGAGGTAGCTGCTGGCTTTTTCCGACCGGTTGTCAAAAGAGATGGTCTTCGCCGCAACCACACTTCGTTGCGTGGGCGAAAAGCCCGGTTTAGGCGCCGCACAATGACTAAGCAAAGCTGCTAACAACAAAAGTGGAAGTAAATGGCGCAAGGGATTTTCTTTTCGGGTTAAAAGGGGAGAAAAGGTTTGGCAGGCGGAATAACTACTTGAAAACGATGGTCTCAATGACCACGTCCTCGGTTGGCCGGTTGGCATTGCCGGTTTGTACGGCACTGATGGCGTCTACGACTTCCATCCCCGCAATGACTTCGCCAAATACGGTGTAGTCCATGTCAAGGTCCGGACGACCGCCCTGCTCCAGGTAGGCCGCGCGTTGTTCCGGGCTGTATTTGATGCCTTTCATCCGCTCGTACTGATCGAGGGTCGGATCACTTTGTTGCTGGCCGGTGACGATGTAAAACTGCGAGCCGCTGCTGGCCTTCTGCGGGTTGGGGGTGCGGGCCGCTGCGAGGGCACCACGCAGGTGGGGCTGGCCGATTTCCTCCTCAAGCGTATACCCGGGGCCGCCCATGCCGAGGGGTTGGTTCGCCGGCGCGCCTTTACTCTGCGGGTCTCCACCCTGAATCATGAAGCCGGGCATTACGCGGTGAAATAAGAGCCCGTCGTAATAGTTCTCCTGTACCAGCTTGATGAAGTTTTCCTTGTGGCGCGGTGTTTCGTCAAACAAAACGGCCGTGATGTCTCCCTTGTTGGTCTTAATCACCACGGTGTTGCTCGGGCCTCCGCAACTGGCAAATAGCACAAGGGTTGCGGCGAAAAGAACAAGATGAAGAAGTTGTTTCATGATTAGGGGGATTTTGTCGCCAAAGGTAACAAAATGTAGCGGTTACGGCGGGTGCTGGGAATCTACCCGAGCAAGCCTTCTTCTTCCTCAAGGTCAGAAAAATAGCGGATGATCTGTTTTTTCAAAAGGGCCTCCTGACCGGGGAGATCGCGTGGGGGGATTTTGCCCACCAACTCGTAATGCGGCCAGCCTTCATCATCGCGGCCGATGAATTCGTAATGCCCGTCAGGGGCAAACAACCGGCACACCGCAATGTGCATGAGGTCCTGTTTCTCTTCCTTGGTAAAATCCGCTTTCCAGCGCCCAAGCTCCTGTACGCCGATCAGGAACAACAGCGCATCCATATTGGGCAGCACGGGGCGGTTAAACCGCTTTTTAATCAGGTGACGTATCCGCTGGAAGGCAAAGTCTTCTTCCCATTTTTCCATAGCGACGATTTTTTTTGCGAAGGTACGGCGCGGCCGCAGGTGCAAGGAACGCTTGCCGGTGCCGGCCAGGCTAACTTCCCCCCTCCGTTTGCCCCAGCGGTAAAGGTGGCGACCCAGCCATCCGAAGAAGGCCGGGCCGCCAGATACGGTCAAGATTCCGATAAGCCGGGTTCTGTCATCTCCCTCCGAAGAGGGAAAGCTCCACCATTTATCCAGGCCAGCCATTACTGGCTGGCTCTATCTACCTACCCGTGTTGCTGGACTGACGGCCGGGTCGACCGCTTCCTCCGCCTGAGCGGAGGAGGCAACACTGCTTGGTATTTCAACCCACGGGGTTTACCCACCCTCCGCATTACTGCGGAGCGTCGTGCGCTCTTACCGCACGTTTTCACCCTTACCTCCTTCCCGGAGGAAAGAGGCGGTTTAGCTTTCTGTGGCACTTTCCGTACCTCCTGCATTCAGGAAGCCCCGGCCGTTAGCCGGCGTGGTACCCTACGTTGCCCGGACTTTCCTCCCGTGGTCTTCCCGCTAAGGAAGCCACCAGCGGTGGAGTGGACTTGGCCGCAGCGTGAAAACAGTTTTCCGAAAATTTAAGTTGTAAGGGCGCTAACTTTTTGCGCAAGAACAAAACCTGAATAACTCATTTATGTCTTCTGTTTCCATCATTGGTGCCGGTATTGCCGGCTTGGCTGCCGCCGTGCGGCTGGCCGCCGCCGGCCATCAGGTTGATGTTTTTGAAAGCAACGCCGGCCCGGGTGGTAAACTGAGCCAGTTTGCCCTCGGAAACTATCGCTTTGATTTCGGGCCGAGTCTTTTCACCATGCCGCAGTACGTAGATGAACTTTTTCAGCTGGCGGGGGAAAACCCCAAGGCACATTTCAATTACGTACGCCTGCCGGACGTCTGTCATTACTGGTGGCCCGATGGCACGCGCTTTACCGCCCCCGGAGACACGGACCAGCTGGCTACGGCGGCGGCACAAACTTTTGGTGTTCCCCGGGAGCGGGTCGCCAATTTCATGGCCAGTGCTGCCCGGAAGTACGAACTGACGGGCCGCACCTTCCTGGAAAAATCATTGCACCGGGCAGGAACGTGGCTGGATTGGCAGGTCGCCGGCGCTATGCTCCGTATTCCTGGCCTCGACCTGTTTAACAGCATGCACGCTGTCCACGAACGGGACCTCCGGCACCCAAAACTGGTCCAACTCTTTGATCGCTTTGCTACTTACAACGGTTCCAACCCCTATAAAGCTCCGGGTTTACTGAGTATGATTCCCCACTTTGAGCACCATTTCGGGGCTTACCTGCCTACGGGAGGGATGTTTGACATCAGTCAATCCATCTACCAGTTAGGCCAACGGCTCGGAGTTCGCTATCACTTCGGGCAGCGGGTGGAGGAGATAATCCGCGAAGAAGGGCAAGTCGCCGGAGTAAGGGTGGGCGGTAAGCTGCGGAAAGCAGACCTGGTCGTCTGCAATATGGACGTCTGGCTGGCCTACGAAAAACTTTTGCCGGGAGCTAAAAAGCCCCAGCGGACCCTCCGTCAGCAAAAAAGTACGAGTGCAGTCATTTTTTACTGGGGCATCAAGCGGACCTTCCCGGAGTTGGGGGTCCACAACATCTTTTTCAGCAAAGACTATCAGCAGGAATTTGCCCATCTGGAGGCCGGAACCCTGGGGGATGACGTAACCGTGTACGTTAACATCAGCAGCAAGCTGGTACCGGAAGATGCTCCTCCGGGGGGTGAAAACTGGTTCGTTATGGTCAATGCTCCGGCGGAT
>JAUIIF010000201.1 GCA_030431945.1 Bacteroidia bacterium
CCTGGGTAATTATTTCCTCCGGCACCTTCGTAACTGTGCCATCTTCCAGCGTTTCCCGGAACGGCATGTACCGCTCTGAACCGATGGCCAACAGGAGGGGGTGTACCCCGGCTTCATCCACGGCATTGATCTGCCTGATGCCGGGGAACTCCCCGGGCGTCAGGTCCTTAACGATTTTATGAATCAGATAACCGAACTGACTGTCCTCAGCCGGCGGGCGGCCCACCACGGTGAAATGCCAGATGGGATCTTTCCGGTGCCAGACCGTTTCCACGTCCATCACCGGAAAGTCATGCTGCAGGCTGTAGTACCCCAGGTGGTCTCCGAAAGGTCCTTCGGGCATCATCTCTCCTTTGCGGATAGTGCCGGTGATGACGAAGTCGGCATCGGCGGAGAGCAGCCAGTCCCGATCCCAGGTGTACCCGAACCGACGGCCGGCGAGCATACCGGCAAACGTCATTTCACTCAACCCTTCCGGCAGGGGCATGATGGCGCAGAAGGCATGGCTGGGAGGACCACCAACGAAGATACTGCAGCGGAAGGGCTCGTCGGATTTGAGGTACTCGGTGTGGTGCACCCCGATGCCCCGGTGCAGTTGGTAATGGAGGCCGATTTCCTGGTTGGTCCGGTAGTCGTTGCCGGTCAGCTGAATGCGGTACATCCCGATGTTGGAATGCATCGGGTTGCGGCTGCCGGGGGGCAGGGTCATCACCTGCGGCAGCGTAACGAAGGCACCGCCATCCATGGGCCAGGATTTCACCAGCGGGAGTTGGTCGATGGTCGTCTGGCCGTACTTGATGGCGGGGTTGAGGTGCCGGCGTGGCAGGGCACTCAGGGCCGTAAAGGGAGCCCCGGCGTACCGCAGTGGCTGCTTGGCAAAGTTTGCGGGGTCCGCTTTCAGTTCCACGACTTTTTTTACCCGCTGCAGTGTTTTCCGGAAGAGGAAATCCGTTCGCTCCTTGGTGCCGTACAGGTTACTCAGGGCCTGAAAGGGGCTCCCTTTGACGTTTTCAAACAGGATGGCCGGGCCGCCGGCAGCGAAGATGCGTCGGTGAATTTCGGCCATTTCCAGGTCGGGGTCCACCTCTTCACTGATGCGCAGGAGTTGTCCGTGCTTGTCAAGGTCTTCAGCGGCTTGTCGGAGGGAAGCGTACATAAGGAGCGAAGTAAATTAATCAGCGGCGGGCGGGGCCGCAGGTGCAAATAAAGCAGTAAAAGAGCAATGGGGCGCAGAAGGTTGTCTCCGGGGTGTCAGGATTCTCTGCTCCTCAACCTCCCGGCCCGCACCGGCGTTCCCGCAAAAAAAGAAAATGGTGCCTTTTCAGCTAGCTCACCTTGACCACGTGGCGATCACTGCCGCTGACCCCGCAGCCTCCGTTGCCTGGTACCAACGGGTGCTGGGGCTGAAAAAAATGCAGCTGGAAGCCTGGGGCGAGTTTCCTATTTTCATGCTGGCCGGCCAGGTGGGGGTAGCCATCTTCAAAGCCGACACCAGCGCTCAGGAGGCTGCTCCCCGACCAAACGGGGTACGGATTGATCATTTTGCCTTCCACGTCAGCCAGGAGAATTTTGCCAAAGCCCGGCAGCACTATACGCAGCTGGGACTGACCTTCACCTGGCAGGACCATCAGTATTTTCACTCCATCTATACGCAAGACCCGGACGGGCACACCGTAGAACTGACGACTTTAGTAGCCGCACTGCCTGCGGATGCGGCTGGCGGAAATCCGGCAGCAGGCACCAATTAAACATCCGTTCCACCGTACGCAATTAAACCATTGCAGGCCAAGGGCATCTAAACGGCAGCGGAAGGCGTACCTCCCTGCCGTGGCCGGGACGGAGAGTATGTGTCAACGCCGCCGCCGGTAATCAGGCTGCTCGTCTTCAGGTAACCTGCAGCAGATGGAAGCGGAGCTACTTTCACCAAACGTTAGAAAATTTATGCACGACGTCCACCACCTTTACCGCCGCGCCGGCTTTGGCCTCAGCCCTGATGAATGGAAGCAACGCAAACAGTGGTCACGACAACAGGCCATTGACGATCTCTTCCGGGAGGCGAAAGTCGCTCAACCGCTCCCCGAGGGGAACGCCTCAGGCGATACGGAGGGTATGATGAGTGCTACAGCCCAGGCCGAGCGACGAAAAGAGGAGAGAAAAAGGGTCATCCAGCTCAACGCAGACTGGGTGATGCGTATGGGCAACCCGCAGGAAAGTGCCTTGCTGGAACGGATGAGTCTTTTCTGGCACGGGCATTTTGCGTGCGAAGCAAAGTTCAGTCTCCTGGCTACCCGCCAACTTAATACCCTGCGAAAACACGCACTAGGTAATTTCCGGGACTTACTACTGGGCATTGCCCGGGACCCGGCGATGATCCGCTACCTGAACAACCAGCAAAATCGCAAGAACGCCCCGAACGAAAATTTTGCCCGTGAAGTGATGGAACTTTTCACGGTGGGCCGTGGCCATTACACAGAACGGGACGTGAAGGAAGCCGCACGGGCGTTTACCGGGTGGTCTTCTGACCTGAAGGGAAATTTTGTTTTCCGTCGCTTCGCCCATGATTACGGCGAGAAAACGGTTCTGGGTAAAACGGGTAACCTGACCGGGGAAGACGTCATTGACCTCCTCCTGCAGCAGGAAGCAACCGCTACCTTTATCTGCCGCAAAATTTACCGCCATTTTGTCAACGACACGGTGGACGAAGGGCGAATTGCGGAGCTTGCCGCCAGTTTCCGGGCTTCGAACTACGACATTGGGCAGCTGATGCGCCGGCTCTTCAGCAGCGACTGGTTCTACGCTGCGGGCAACGTGGGAACGCGGATCAAATCTCCGGTAGAACTTTTAGCCGGCCTCATCCGGCAACTGGGCGTTCAGCGCTTTGCCGAAAATGGCCTCATCGGTTTACAAAGGGCCCTGGGCCAACTATTGTTTCGCCCGCCCAACGTCGCCGGCTGGCCCGGTGGCCGGGCCTGGATCGACAACTCCACCCTCCTGCTGCGGCTAAACCTGGGCGGAGCCTTTCTGCGCTCGGGAGAACTGGACTTTACCCTGGCGCCAGAGCTGGAACAAGCCCAGAAACAACAATTGCGCAGACTCGGAGTCGAACTGAACGCAACGCCGTTAATCAGCCTGGCCAACCAACCCGACAACCTCGCCAATTATACGGCACTGGGTACCTACCTGCTGGCCGCTCCGCTCCCGCCGCTCAATGCCACCACCCGCCGTATTCTGGACGGCAAAACGACGGATCCCGTCCTGCTCATCACCGGTATCCTCACCCTACCGGAATACCAATTGTGCTAAGGCAACGGGTCTGTACCTCCCGGTAAACGTTACCCCAAAATCAACCATCAATGAAACGCCGCTCTTTTCTCCGCACTTCTGCCCTCGCTTCCACGGCCGCTTTTACCCCCCTGTTTTTGCAGGGAATGTCTACCCCGCCCCGCTTACGCTCTCGGGAAGGGAAAATCCTGATTGTCCTCCAACTTTCGGGAGGAAATGATGGCCTGAATACAATCATCCCCTACGGCAACGACATTTACTACCAGCAGCGGCCGGTGCTCGGCATCAAGCCTGCTGATGTGCTTAAGCTGAATGAAACCCAGGGCCTTCATCCTGCCCTGGCACCACTACAGAAATGTTACGACGCGGGGGAGCTCACCGTCATTAATAGCGTGGGTTACCCCAACCCCGACCGTTCGCACTTTCGCTCGATGGACATTTGGCATACGGGAAGTCCCGCAACGGAAAATTGGTCTACCGGATGGATCGGCCGTTACCTGGATCACCATTGTTCCGGAAAGCCGCCTTACCACGCTCTGGAGGTAGACGACGGCCTGAGCCTGGCGCTCAAGGGGGAACAAAGGAACGGCTTTGCCATGAGCAACGCCCAGCGGCTCCGTCAGGCCGTCGATAATCGCTATCTGAAATCCCTTGACCGTGGGCACGTTACCCATTCAGACGGGAACCTGGGCTACCTCTACAAAACCCTTACCCAGACCCAGGATGCCGCAGGGTATCTTTTTGAGCAGTCCCGGACCCATCGGTCTCAGGTATCTTATCCAAGCAATGCCTTTGGCAACGACCTGAAGCAGATCGCCGAATTGATCACGGCCAATACGGCGACGAACATTTACTACGCCAGCCTGGGTGGTTTCGATACGCACGCCGGCCAGGCCGGGCGTCAGCACCGGCTGCTCCAGCAGTTCGCCGAGGGCGTCGCCGCCCTGGTCAAAGACCTGAAAGCCAATCGCCTCTTCGATGATGTCCTGATCATGACCTTCTCCGAGTTTGGTCGCCGCCTGCAGCAGAACGGCAGTGGTGGCACGGACCACGGCACGGCCAACAATGTACTGATGATCGGTGGCAACCTCCGGCAAAAAGGTTTTTACAACCCGGCCCCCGATCTCACGACCCTGGACAACGGAGACCTGATTTACCAGATCGATTTCCGCCAGTGCTACGCCAACGTGATCGACAACTGGTTGGCGGGGGATGCGCAGCAGGTTCTGGGGGGAAGGTTTGGCGGGGTGAGGGTGGTGTAGGAAACTACACCAACAGCTCCCCTCCCGTCTCCAGGGTCACCCGCTCGGTCCCCAGCAGGGTCCGCTTATGGCCGGCGGTGCGGGTAAATAGGTAGTTGAAGTAGTACCGGGCGGTTTGCAACTTGGACTGGTAGAAATTAGTCTCGTCCTGCCCGTCGGCGGTCGGCAACGCCTGCACGGCGGCGAGGGCCTCGCGTAGCCAGAGCCAGCCAATGACGTGTAAGCTGAAGTAATCCAGGAAAATGGTGGCATCGGCGAGGAAGACCTTCGGGTCTTCCGTTTGTGCCAGACCGATCAGGTGTCCCATCACCTGTTGCACGCTGCCGAGTCCTTTGCCCAGCGCTTCCGCCATCGTCCTGGTGCTGTCATTAGCCAGTGCCGGCTCCAGGGTCAGTTGTACCTCCTCCAGCAAGAGTTGTACCGCTTTGCCGTTGTGCATGAGCATTTTACGACCGAGCAAATCCAGTCCGTGAATGGTGGTGGTCCCTTCGTAAATCGCATTTACGCGGATGTCCCGGTAAATCTGTTCCAGAGGGAAATCATCGGTATAACCGGCACCGCCCAGCACCTGCATGCCCTGACTGACGGCCTCCGTCCCGTACTCGCTGGGGAAAGATTTGGCAATGGGGGTGAGGAGCTCAGTCAACAGGTGAGCCCGCTCCTGCTCCGCAGGATCCTTACTAACTTTACTAAGATCTTCGTACAGTGAACACTGCAGGAGCAAACTGACACTTCCTTCCACCACTGCTTTTTGGAACAGGAGCATCCGGCGGACGTCCGCGTGTTCAATGATGAGCACCTGGGGTGCGTTCACGTCCTTATTCCCCGGGTGGCGCCCCTGCGGGCGCTCCTTGGCGTACTGCAGGCTGGCGTAGTAAGCGGCCGAAGCCGACGCAGCAGCCATCACTCCCGTGCCGATCCGCGCCTCGTTCATCATCTGAAACATGTTGTTGAGGCCCCGGAACTCTTCGCCGACCAGGTAGCCCCGGGTTTCCCCCTGCTCCCCGAACATCAGGTGAGCCGCCACGTAGCCTTTCTGCCCCATTTTGCCGTAAATACCCGCCGTAGTGACGTGGTTATCCTGCAGGCCACCGGCCGTCGGCAGGTGCTTGGGCACGACAAAAAGACTAACGCCTTTCATTCCCTTGGGCCCGTCTTTTTTACGGGCCAGGAGCAGATGGACTACGTTCTCCGTCGCGTTGTGATCTCCTCCACTGATGTAAATTTTCTGGCCTTTGATGGCGTAGCTGCCATCCCCCAGGTCTTCGTAATAAGTGGTGATGTCAGAGAGGGAGGAACCGGCCTGTGGTTCCGTCAGGGCCATCGTGCCCTGCCATTCTCCCGCCGCCAGTTTATCCAGATAAGCTGCCTTCAGTTCTTCCGTCCCGAAGTTCAGAATCAGGTTGGCAGCGCCGGTCGTCAGGAAACTGTAGGCAGCCATATTACCGTTGGCAGCCTGAAAAATCAGTCCGGCAGCATTCAGGATAACGGTCGGCATCTGCTGTCCGTTGTTTTCGTAAGGCCAGGCCGCGTTCAACCAGCCGGCCGCTCCCATTACCCGCATGCTCTCTCCCACTTCCGGCAATACGTGCACCTCGCCATCCTGATAATAAGCCTTGTTTTTGTCCATTTCCCGGTAGTAGGGAAAGAGGTACTTATCCGCTAGCTCTTTAGCGGCATCAAGGGTCATTTCCGTGGCTTCTTCATCGAAGGCTTCGTGCTCCGCAAAGGAGCGGATCTTGGTCAGGTCCAGTACTTCGTTAAGGACAAAACGCAGGTTGCGGGTGGAGATGTAGTGCATAATCTTGGTTTACGGACCGTGAAGATAGGCATTGCCAGCGAAAATTCGCTAAAAGCTTATTTGTCAACCCAGGGCCAGCAGCTGAAAGGCGCAGAACCACCTGGTGGTCCGCCGAGAGGAGGTTTTGTGCCCGTTGAGCGGTGCTTCCATGGTGGAGGAATAAGCCTCACCCTTACCCGCCCGCGTTTCTTGTGCAGGTAAGCTGGCCCAGTTTCTCGGCGGACGAGTCAGCTCCTGCGTCGCGCCTCGGCCGACGAGCAAGCCTCACGCTTGCCCGCCTGCGTTTCTTTATTCAGGTAAGCTGATCCAGTACCTGTGCTCTTTCCTCCTTGGTATTGGCGTTGAAAAACGCCCGGTGATTTTCTGTCTCCACCACATTGACGGCGCTATTGATGAGCATTTTTCGTGGGCAGGCGTAGCCCAGCCCCAGGAACTGCAGGAGCCGGGAGTAGGCCCGCGGCTCGTAGATGGCTACGAGGGGTTCTGGAAAAGGATTTCCGGCTAACCGGTAAGCGGTGGCAAACTGGTGCGCAGCGCGTGCAGCGATCAGGTCAGTGAGGTGCGCTTCTTCCAGTAGGGGCAGATCGCAGGCCAGCACCAGCCAGGCCGCGTCCGGATCGGTCATGAAGGCCGAACAGATCGCGCCGGCGGGCCCCATGCCGAGGAACCGGTCCGCAATGTTCGGAAAATTATCCACCGGAGGTTGATCAGCACTGGCTACGGAAACGTAGACCGCTCCGGGTAAAATTTTGTCAGCCAGCCGGGCCAGACGCTGTGCCTCGGTGAGGCCTTCCCGGTACACCAGGTCTGCTTTCCGGGTGCCCATCCGGGAGCTTTTACCCCCCGTCAGCAGCAAGACTTTAAGGGCGGGGACGCGGGTGCGCAATAAGTTGTTCAGCAAAGGAAGTACTTCCTCGCTTACCTCCTCCAACCGGCAGATTACCGGCGCAGCCGAGCGCTCCTGCAGGTCGGCTGATAACCACTCCGGAAGTCCTGCCGCTCCCGGGCAGAGTACAACGGCCAGCACTTCCGTCAGCTGCTCCCTTCTTCGTTCCAGGGTACCGCTTTTTGCGGGGTCAACAAAAACGATCTGACGAGCCGCCGGGTAATGGTTGCCGTTTACCAGGGCCACGTCGTAGACCGAGCGCTGCATGCGCTCGTCGTATTCGTTCCAGTCCGCAAAGGGGGTACTGAATCGTTGTGCTCCGATTTGCCAACCGGTTCCCGACAGTTCCTCGCCGTGATCGCCAATTACCGCCAGCGAGCGGTACTCGTCAGCCAGCGCCTTCGCCCAGGCTTTAATCAGGGGGTCCATAATGCCACAGGTGGTCCCCACCAGGGCAATAGCCGTGCGGGCGTACTGGTCGCCCTGCGGACGCGCTAATTTCGGATGCTTTTG
>JAUIIF010000202.1 GCA_030431945.1 Bacteroidia bacterium
GATGTTGCACCATTCCCCGATAACGGCGTTACCGAGAAAACCGTCGTGACCTTTGTTGCTGTTGCCCTGAAAAACGACGTTATTGATTTCACCACCGACTTTACAACTGGGCCCGAGCGTCGTGGCTCCGTAAATCTTGGCCCCCATCTTGATCAGGCTGCCTTCGCCAACGGCCAGTGGTCCGCGCAGCATGCTTCCTTCCAGGATGACGGCATCTTTGCCGAGGTAAATCGGCCCATTTTCCACGTTCAGGATGCAGGCTTCGATCCGGACTCCGGGTTCGACAAAAAGTTGATCCGCAGGGCCAATGAGCGTATTGGTAGCGGATAACTCAGCGGACGACCGGCCGGCGGTCAACAGGGCAAAATCTTCCCGCAGGGCCGTTTCGTTGAGGGTAAAGAGATCAGCCGGCCGGCTGATCCGCATCAGGGGAACTTCCCCCAGTTCGAAAGCTTCCACGTCATCAAAATCCTCATCCTCCACGAGGGCTTGCAGCGCAGCCTGGTCGAGGCAGGCCGCAATCAGTTCTCCCTCCTTCAGGTAAGCCTCTCCGGGGGAGAGATCGAGCACCAGCGCAATGATTCCGGCCGTGGGAAGGATGCTGCCGTTGATCAGGATGTTGTGGTCGCTGTAGGCGAGGGGGAAGAGCTCCTGCAGGTAATCCTGGGTAAGGAAAGAAGCCGGCATGCCCAGCTGCTGGGCCCATTTTTCCCGGATGGTCAGAATGCCTACCCGCAAATCGGCAACCGGTCGGCTGTAAGTAAGGGGAAGCAGATGATTGCGAACATCGGTGTCGAACAGGATGAGGTGTGGCATAGGTCTACCGGGGTTGTAGGGCGGCAAAGTTACAATTGTTCCCCTGTTTGCCCTTCAGGTAGCAGCGGCTAATTTAGCGGGCGAACCGGGTTCTTTGCACGTGAAGGGAGCGGCTTGCTCCGTTAGGTCAACAGGAAAAGCCCGAAGCGAACCAACGTTCACTCCGGGCTTTCACTTATCCGTTGGGGGATTGCTTAAGCCTCAGTGGCTTCTTCGGTCGTCTCCTCCTCACCAAGGGTCTTGGCGAAGCGGCTCTTACCGAACTTCTTATTAAACTTATCAATACGACCAGCAGTATCGACAAACTGCATTTTGCCCGTAAAGAAGGGGTGAGATTCGCTGGAAATTTCCAACTTGATCAGCGGGTATTCATTACCGTCTTCAAAAGTGTCCGTGTCACGCGTCTTGGCGCAGCTACGACCCAGCCAGGAGACGTTGGCGTTAATGTCGCGGAAGATAACGGTGCGGTAAGTCTCGGGATGGAGATCCTTTTTCATTGCCTTTATATTTTCGGAGCGCAAAAGTAAGCCTTAAGCCAATATTTACCAAACGTTTTTCAGTATTGATGCTTTTTAAGCGCAAAAAATGTTGGTTTGGGCGCGAACGCTGGTGCAATGTAAGCAGGAAGGAGACAACTACGGCCTGCCGGCCGTGTCTAATCTCCTAATTTTCAAGTTGTTTGGGTAAGGTCCGTACCTCCGTAAAGATCAAGGTCAATGTCCTGCAGGGCCTTCGTCCAGAAAATAATCTGTCCGGTGTGGTAACTCAGGTGCTCTACTACGTGCATAATGATGAATACGCCGTCGTGGGTATAAGCCTGCACCGGACGCTCCCGGACCAGCTCCGCCTCCGTCGTATTCTCAATGACCGCTTTGCACTGTCGGATAACTTCCGCCAGCGCGGTGAGCAGGGCTTCGGCGGAGACACCGCCCGTAGCGGAAAATTCGGCATTTCTTTCCCGGACGTCGGGTTGCCCACCTAATCCCGTCAGGACCCACTGGCGCAGGTTGCCCTGCAGGTGCAGCAGCTGGTTACCTACACTGTTGCTGCTGCCGTTGGGGCGTTGCCAGAGCTGCTCCGGGCTTAATTGGTCAAGGCAGCGGGTGATCCGCTCCAGGTTCCAGTCGAGGAAGTAGCAAGCAGCGGATTGTAAGGAAGAGCGCATGGCGAGGCGGTGGTGAATAAGGCGATGTAAATCAGGACGGGGGGGGGGCGGAAAGATACGTTGCCCCTACCCTTTTTTGCACCTGCGTGCGCGCCCCATTTTCCCTTTTCCCGAACCAAAGGCCCTGAAATCTATTGTTTAGGACATTCCTGCCGCCGCCGTTTTGGTCCGTCGGGTGGATGTTGGAAAGTGTAGACGTCCTACCATGATGACGAGAAAAGTTTTTCCGGGTTGAGCCCGGCAAGATTACAATTTTTATCTTCGCGGCCTGAAAATTGCCCAGCATGCAACCCCAACAACTGAATGTCTTTAAATTCGGCGGCGCGTCCCTTAAAGATGCCCCCGCCATTCGTAACGTCGCCAACATCCTGAAGACGTTTGCTGATCAGCAACTGGTCATTGTTGTTTCTGCCATGGGCAAAACGACGAATGCGCTGGAAGTGGTTGCCCGCGCCTACGCCCAGGGAGACGTGGAACTGGCTAAGCAAAAACTAACGGAGCTGCAGAATGCCACACTGACCACCGTACGGGAGCTTTTCGAGCAAACACCGCCCGAACTGGAGGCCAGCCTGAATGACCTTTTCGTCAGCGTGGAGTGGGTTTTTGATGATCCGCCCAACGAAAGCTACGATTACGATTACGACCAGATTGTTTCCCTGGGGGAACTGATCAGCAGCCAGTTGGTCGCTGCTTTCCTGAACCACGAGGGCCTGCCCACGGCCTGGCTGGACGCCCGTGATTGTATCATCACGGACAACACCTACCGGGAAGGCTGGGTACAGTGGCCCGAGACGCAGGCCCGTATTACCCGGCAGGTTCCGCCCTTGCTCGAGCGCCATGGTTTCGTCCTGACGCAGGGATTCATTGGCTCCACGAGTGAGAATTTCACCACCACGCTGGGCCGGGAAGGATCGGATTATTCTGCGGCCATTTTCAGCTACTGCCTCGACGCGGAGTCCATGTCCATCTGGAAAGATGTTCCCGGTGTGCTGACGGCGGACCCGCGGTTGTTCGAAAACGTATCGAAGGTGGACCGCCTCAGCTACAAGGAAGCCATCGAAATGACGTACTACGGAGCGAGTATTATTCACCCGAAAACGATCAAACCGCTCCAGAACAAGAGTATTCCGCTCCACGTTCGCAGTTTTATTGACCCTACCAGTAGTGGCACCGAAATCACCGGCGATGCCGGTGACACCTACCCCCCGCTCGTCGCCGTGGAAAAAAACCAGGCCCTGGTCAACATCAGTACCCGGGACTTCAGTTTCGTAGCCGAACACCACATCAAGGAGTTGTTTGAGCACATCACCACGACTCGTCTGCAGATCAACATGATGCAGAATTCTGCCATCAGTTTCAATGTGGTCGTTAATGATATTGATGATCGGGTGGAGCGTTTCTGCAAATTGATTGACAAGGATTTCAAGACTACCGTTGACCGGGACCTGGAGTTGATCACCATCCGTCACTACACCAACCAGGTAGTGGAAAGCCTCCGCCGGGGTAAAGTACTGATGCTGGAGGGCCGCCTGCCACTGACGCTGCAGATGGCCGTTAAGGAGGTGCCGGTGATCAGACGAAAAGAGCTTTAGTGACGGGCCTGGCGTAAGTGCGATCTTTTACAGATTTCTACAAGCGCTCGCAGGCTTCTACCGTCATTTCCGTTTTCACCTCCCCGGTATGTTTAGTCGCTGCCGGCTCCATTAACATGAGCCAGACCTCTTCGTCATCTTTGGTTCGGGGGCGATGCTGCACGCCGCGGGGTACAACGTAGAGTTCTCCGGGGTGGAGCACGACCGTTTCCCGGTCACGAAAATCAAGCAAGAGGGTTCCTTTATAGACGAGAAACAACTCATCTTCGTCGGCATGATCGTGCCAGACGAAGTCTCCCTGCACCTTGGCCAGCTTGATCTGCTGGCCGTTGAGTTCTGCAATAATTTTGGGACTCCAATGATCCGTAAAGAGGGAGAATTTCTGGAGGACGTTGGCTTTCATAGTTAATGATAAACAGATAATTAGCCGGTTGGCGATTAAGCCGGGCGACGCCCGGCCCCTACCCCTGCCTGCTGAGGGCTTGCCCCAGTTGCTTAAGGTACTGGGTACTCGTTTCCTTCAGGTAAATCCCCAAAGAGATAGCCGTTTTATCAAGGAGGTTAACGTCAAAGACGCGGTAATCGAACTGGTGCTGACGGCCTGAAGTCAGGGCTTCCCGTTTTCTGATCAGCAACTCCAGCTCGGAGGCACTGAGGTTATTTTCGCCGCCGGCATTGACGTAGCCTTTGAGGCGCCGTTCGGTGTCTGCCAATCCTCCCGTCAGGATTTTCAGGTCTTCCGCTGCATCCGCCAGAATCTTCCGCTGCAGGTTTATGCCATCCATCACCAGGGTTTTTTCTGAAGCTACCTGCGCCTCGTTTTTTTCCGGGTGAAAGTAGTGCTCATCGATGTCCAGGTTAAAGCGCCTGACCGTTTCCAGGTGCAACTCGGCTAATGCCCGCATGGGTTCGATGATGGCCACGAACTTGCTGGTTTGCAGTGTGTGGTATTGTTTTTCTCCGGCAAGGGTACCGCGCTTATGTTCGTCCGCCGTCACCACGAAAAGCCTGGCCAGCTTCCCCTTCACCTCGTGATCTACTACCCTCAGTTGGCTTAACTGTCGGGAAAAATCTTCTGCACGCCGGTTGAATTCCGCTACTTGTGCCAACAGAAGGTTCAGGTCATCAGGCCCGTCCTCCGCAAAGGCGGGCGGCAGCAATTCGTCACTTGGGGCAGGTGGAGTTGGTGCTTGATTTTTCTCCTTGCCATCCGCAAAAATATCGTCGTAAGGATTAGGCATAGCCAGCAAGATTGGGCTCGTAAGATACGTAATATTCAACCTATTCCGGGAGGGCAATGCCGTGGGTATAGCAAATTGCACATAAGACGAGGGCCAGGCCCGCTCGCTGCGCAAGGCAGACTTCCGGCCCTGAGCAAAAGCCTGCTAGAAGGGATGTTGCTGAAGGGTCATGACCAGTCTCTGGGCGGACGGGCAAGCCAAAGATTAGCTTACCCAGCTGGGGCAATATGCTGACGGACTGCTTATCTGGATCCCGCAGCCTTCAGCAGTTCATCGTGATGCATCGTTACGTAGGAAAAAACAGCCCGGACAGTTTTCCTTTTAATTTCGCGCTGGAAGGCCGAACGCTCTCCGATTAAGCGATACTGGAATTTCAACTCGAGCAGCTCTTTCTTCACTTCAATGATCTTCAAATTATAGGAATCGGGCTGAATATGCTCCGCAAACTCGGCGACAGCGGCAACGAGCTCCCGCTCCAGTGAATCAATGTCTTTTACCAGTTTGATGTCCATTTCAAAATCAATGCTCATCAGCCTGACGTCCCGGCGGGTATAGTTGATAATATCCTCGGAGTAAACCTTACCGTTCGGCAGAATCACCAGATCATCGTTGTCGTTCATGATTTTGACCTTAAGCAATCCGATGTCCACCACCTTTCCTTTGTGCCCGTGGAACTTAACGTAATCGCCGGCTTCAAACGTATCAGAAAAACTATAATACATTCCGACGATCAGGTCATTGACAAACTCTTTGGAAATGATGGCAATGGCCGCAGCAACGATGCTGAGGGAAGTGAACAACCGGGCAAACTCCACCCCGAGCAAGGAGAAAAAGGTAAAAATGGCGAGTGCGACGAGGAGCAGCTTACGGATGTTTTCTACGCCAAAGACAAAGTTTTTCACCCCCCGCCGGCGGGAGTATCCCCGCTGCCGGTACCACCACTTGATCAGGCGGGTGGCCAGGTTGATGGCCACCAGGACGAAGGCAGAAACCAGGAGGGTACGCTCCGTTGCTGCAGCCAGCAAATTGTCCGTCAGCAGTCGTTGCTGAGCAAACAACAAATAAGCGCTGCCAAGTAACAACACCATCTCCAGGACCACCGAAAATATGGTGAGGATCGGGGAACGTTTCTGCACGGGCGAATAGTTTTACTGTGGATAATCCGAATCTTGCGCAAAGATACACCGGGGAAGAATGATCAGGTGTAAGGGCACTGCGATCACAAGTTCAGCCAGCAAAACCTTCGCCCGGCAGCCGCTACGGGAGTAAGTACTGGTTTGTCCGCTTCGGGGAAGACCTGGTGGTCTGCTTATCTCGTTACACTTGTGCCATTAGCCAGGCACGTCATTTCTGCCGAAGCATTATTCCGTATCGAGTGCTTCGTCCACCAGGGCCACCACATCTTCCAGGTGGTAGCGAACAATACCGGCAGGATATTTATCCACCGCACTGCTGGCGACATTCCGGAGTTGTTTCAACTCCGCCCGGGCCGCAGCATTAAGGTCTGTACGGGGGCTGCCTTTGCTTTCCAATAAGCCGACGAGCCCGTCGACGTGTGACCGTTGCAGGTTGCGGCGGAAGGCATCGACCCTGGCCCCGGACTTAAGCTCCGACCAGACACCATTACGCAGGTCTTCCAGCATGGCCGTGAGGGCGTACGCTTCCTCTCCATAAAGTGCCTCCTGTTCCACCAGGCGCTGGAGCCGGTCCGTATCGAGCAGGCTGTTAAGCTGACGTTCCTGCAGGCTACGAACCCGGGGCATAATTCCCTCGGGACCAATATTTCGTAAAATGTTGTCCTGGAGCAACCAATCCGGCGTGGTAAAGACGTGGTCATTCAGAAACTTCATGGCCCGCAGCTGCTCTTGCCTGGGTGTTGGCGTGTAAGTGAAACCTGATTGGTCCGTGGTCCGAAACTCCTCATAAACGCCCCCGACGCTGGTGGTAACGTGGCTGGAGAAACGTGACCAAACCCCCAGCAACTCTCCGTAAAGCTCTTCCAGGTCGGCGTATCCTTCTCCCGGGGTTGCCGTCCATTCCGCCAGTTTGGGGGCTACCCGCTTAAGGTTGGCCAGTGCGTAGGTACTGGCCTTAACGGCATCGTCGCCGACGGCTTCCGTCTGGGAACTGGGGTCAAAGCGGTTCCGGGCGCCAAAGAGGTATTTGGGGTCACCGTCGTGTTTCCTGATCCACTCGTTCAGGGTTTTCTCTTCGGCTTCAGGGCTGTCGGCTCCGGGAATTACCCGGTACCCCCAGTTGATGGCGTAGAGGTCATACGGTCCGAGCATCCTGACCCACCGTACGCCTTTGTCTCCAGGCTGCGCTACGTAGTTGTAGCGGGTATAGTCCATGATGGTCGTGGCCAGGCCCCACTGTTGGGTAAAGGTGGCGGAACGCAGGGAATCCGTGGGGTAAGCGTAGCTCGCTTTCATGTTGTGGGGCAGGCCCAGGGCGTGGCCGACTTCGTGCGAAATTACCCGACGCATCATTTCTCCGATTTCGGCCTCCGGCG
This sequence comes from Bacteroidia bacterium, assembly GCA_030431945.1. Lineage (GTDB taxonomy): Bacteria > Bacteroidota > Bacteroidia > Chitinophagales > Saprospiraceae > Neolewinella. The sequence goes on from JAUIIF010000202.1 coordinate 7,327, forward strand.
TATGGAGGGTCCGGGCCGAAGGGTTGGCAGCGCCGGTTTCCAGCAAATAGCGGTTGCGATAGCTGCGCAGGTGATTATGGTACCAGATAATGTCTGATTCAATAATTTCCCCGGAGCGCGGGTCACTTACGCTGGGGCCAACGGCATTGCGGGTAGTACTGGCCACGTAACGCACTACACTGTAACGGGCGTCTTCCGCGCTCCAGTCAGGGTCCTCTTCCGGCGTGGGGGCTTCCCGGGCCACAATAGCGTTCTTAAAACCAGCTACTTCAAAGGCCTTTTGCCAATCTTCAATCCCCTGCTTGAAGTAAGGAACAAACTTCTTGGGGGTAGCCGGGTCAATGTAATAGACAATCGGCTTCACCGGCTCCACGAGCTTGCCTTTTGCGTAAGCCACCGGATCCTTCGGCT
>JAUIIF010000865.1 GCA_030431945.1 Bacteroidia bacterium
GTTTCTACAGGTCTTCATTTTCCGGCAGGTAGGACTTGGCTGGGGTGGAGCTGAGTATATTTTTATTCTTGTTGCCCCCCTGTTCGTGGCCTTGCTACCACTCCGTACGCCGCGGCCCGTGGTGGTGATGTTGGCTTTTGCTTTCGGCTTTTCCGTGGATATTTTTTACGAATCACTGGGGGTACACGCAGCGGCGGCAACTTTCATTGGTTATATCCGCCGCTTTGTACTTGATTACCTGGCCCCGAAAGACGGCTACAAGGTAAAAGCCAGTCCGGACGGCAAAGACCTCAGCCGGGCGTGGTGGGTGCAGTACCTCGGCTTTCTCGTCGCGGGTTACGCAGTCTTTTACTTCAGTATGGAAGCCTTTTCACCGGTTTTCTGGAAGCAGATTCTGTTAAAAAGCATTTTCACCATTCCGCTATCGTGGCTACTGTGCGGAATCTTAGTATCTTTCCTCAGACCCCGAATCTGATCCGCCGGATGGTAAATAACAAGACAAGGCTGAACAAACGTGCCGTCGTTATCCGGGCACTTTTTGCGCTGATGGCCGTACTGCTCATCGGCAAAGCGGTACAGCTTCAGGTATTTAGCAATTATTGGCTTGACCGCGCAGAGCGCGTGGGGTCCAGCAAGGTCCAACTCTACCCCGCCCGGGGCTTGATGAAGGACCGCAACGGTGAACTACTGACCATCAATGAGCCGGTCTACCAAATCGAAATGACCTACCGGGATTTCGTGACCAACAACGAAAACTTCGACACCCTCGGTTTTTGCCGGCTGCTTAACATTACCCCTGAATACTTCGTTGAAAAAATCCCGAAAAAATGGGGCTTTAAATACACCAAGCGTAAGCCTTTTATTTTCCTTCCGAACGTCACCCCGCAGCGCTACGCGACGTTTCAGGAAAACCTTTTTCGTTTCCCCGGATTTTCGGCCAGCCTACGCAGTTCGCGCAATTATCCACACACCGTTGCCGCCCATTTACTGGGCTACATGAGTGAGGTGGACCAAAAAACCATCGAAAAAGGCGCTGGTCGCTACGTTACCGGAGATTATCATGGCCTTTCCGGCCTTGAATACCAATACGAAGAAATGCTCCGGGGGGAAAAAGGGGAAAAGTGGCTTTACCTGGACCGGCTGGGACGGGACGTTGGCAGCGTTAAAGCGGAACAGGAAGCCATTGTGGGCTCCAACCTCACTACCACCATTGACCTTAAACTGCAACGATACGGGGAAAGCCTGATGGTCAATAAAATTGGCGCCGTCATCGCCATTCAGCCCGCCACTGGGGAGATCCTTTCCATGATTTCTGCCCCTACGTATAACCCGAGGACGCTGCGCATCGGCCGCGGGCGCAGCCAGGCCTTCACCCAGTTGCAGCAGGATTCGCTCCAGCCATTACTGAACCGGGCAATTAACGGAAAGTA
>JAUIIF010000866.1 GCA_030431945.1 Bacteroidia bacterium
GGAAGAGGCTGTACTTCGTTACGTCGTTGCCGAAGCAATCCACGATCGGGCTGGCGTGTACAGCCGCCAGACGCCGTTCGGGGCCGCTGGGCAGTCGTTCGCCAAATGGTGGTGCTGCCATCCGCCAGTTCGGCCAGCGAGTTAACGATTACCCTGGTTTACACCCCTCAGAAAAGGTGCATTCCATTGGTTATGGATGGTTGGCACGGCGCTAAAAACCAGCGCCTGACGACCGGGCCTTTACGGACAGATTGATCCAAAAAAAACCAGGAAGTGGAGTAATAAGGCACAACAAATGCCGGGGGCACGCCCGGTTTGGGCAGAAACAGGTTCGGCAGTGCCCGCGTACACTACGGGCACATCAACCATCAGTACAGCAGTAGCCCTCTTTAAAACCGGAAACCGATACTTGCCTGAATGGAGCGGCTGAAGTCTTCATCCGCTTCGTTGTATTCGCGACCGCCCACCTGTTCTTCGTTGGTTAACCGCAGGTCATTTTCCGGCCGGGTAAGGTCCGTCAGGCCGTACTGGTAGCGTGCGCCGAGGAAGAGGCCGTTGTTGAGGAAAACGGAGACACCGGCGATCAGGCCAAAGTCAAAGCGCCGGTAGAGCGGGTCGTTGCTGCTGTTATTGTAGTACGCAGAGATGACGGAGGGGGGAAGCACGTTGGTACGGGGCAGGGGTATTTCCGAACGGCCGAGAACGCCGCCGCCGCCGGCTTCGTCAGAAAAATAGCTGCCGTCAACGTTAAAAATAATGGATTCCGTGCTGCTGAAGCGCGTGTTGGTGTACGTCAGGCCACCGGAGGCCCGGCTGTTGACGAGAAAACCCATACTTGCCCCACCCTCGATTTCCAGGATGCCGAGGCGGTAATAGGCAACGACGGGGATATCGATGTAGCTGTTCACCACGTCGATCTCCGCTTCCAGGCGGCCGAAGTTAACCTCTCCGGCTACGTCGTCCGGGCCAGCGTAGAGGTAGAAAAAGGACGGGCCGCTGAAGCGGCGCTCTCCGCCTTTCTGGCTGTACATCAGGTCGGCTTTCACGCCGACCAGGTCCGTAAAGGCCAGGGCGAAGGTGGCCCCGACGTGGAAGCCGGTGGTCCGGTTAAACTCTTCAAAAGTAAGCGTACCGTCAGCACTCATCTCCTGGTCACCGTCAAAGGTGATGAAATTGAGGCCGGCGCGGAAGCCGCCGCTGAATTCCTGAGCGGACAGGGAGGTGAAGGTAGCAAGAGCGAAGAGGAGGAAGAAAAAACGCATGGTGGAAGATGATCTTATGGTACTGAAGCTAACGGGTTGGATTTTCCCGACGAAGGGTAATCCGGGACAAAGATGGCGTTTTCGCCGATAATGGTTGGTGCGAAAAGTAATCGCTTCATTTCCGGCAGCTGCCAACAAGGCGCTGCGACCACTTGCCGGCCCTACGGC
>JAUIIF010000203.1 GCA_030431945.1 Bacteroidia bacterium
GGAATTTCACTAGCAATTTGTTTGTTTGAATTATCTATTTCAAACTCAACGACCCCCCTGGTATCAAAACCTGCCCGAGGGGTTTTCAAGTCCGACGTACACCTAAGAAAAAATAATAGGCTCAAATAAAAAGTAAGCTTCAAATACATGACTAATCATTAAATGCTTCTCACAAGAAGACCTATTCTTATGAGAAGCATATTCTGTTTACGAATTTAATTCATAAAATTAAAAAAATGATGTATTACAAAGCTGGACAAGGCTTAGGTGTACAACTTACGTGCATCTTTACCTTGGTACAAGCAACTTCCCACACTCCAGAAGTGCATAACTCTGAAGATGGTGTCTTGTCTTTTATTGTCAATCCGGGACCAATTGGGTCATCACCATTTATACCACCACCAGTTGCATTTGCCATTGGCAGCATAGCAAAAAGTAACAGCCCCAAAACAACAGACAACTTAAAAAATAAGATTTTCATAGAATAATAGGTTCTCCTAAGACAGCCCCCTTAGGTAAGGGGCGCTACTTAGTAGGTGTAACGCAACCTGTATCAAAAGGAAAATTAGGCGTAAAGAATTTTAAACTTCCCCAAACTTCCCCAAACTTCCCCAAACTTCCCCAAACTTCCCCAAACTTCCCCAAACCAATTTGCTTCGCCTTAGCGGTTACTCCAAATTTTCAAAAGACATTTTTTTAATTATCTCGACGGAGTTTTCTAAACACCGCCTGGTTATCCGGGATACTGCGCCAGCTTACGCATATACGCCACCGAGGGCCGGGCCATGAGGCGCCCCAGCGGGGGCGCCACGGCAAAGCAGAAGGCCCCTTCCTGACAACCAAGCCGGGCCTCAATCTGCGCATTGATTTCCCTGACCCGACGGGAAAGCGTCACATCATTCAATTCTCCGCCCAGGGCAAGGTGTACGGCCGTTTCATTAAGCCGGAACGGGAGGTCGATCACCTCGAAATTTTTCACCAGATCCAGCTTCTTCGGCAAGTCGCTGCGCAGGTAATCGTCCCAGGAATTGGCCACTCCGGTGACACCGGAGTTGATGGCGGCATTGGAGTTGGCACTTAGTTCCGAGCGGTAAAAATTACGGTTCAGGGCATCTTTCTGGTCCAGAAACTGATCCCGGACAAACCGGCTGATGTCATTCCGGATACTGATAACGGTGACGTCATGATCGTCGAAGAACCGCCGGTAAACGGAATCTGCCGGACTACTCGCAACGGTGGCGTGGGCCTTCATATAGCCCAGCACGTGCATGATGGTACTGATGCCGGAATTGTCCGCATTTCCTGCGTCCACAAAGTGGCCGCGCCCTTCGATGCGACCGGCCGGGCTCATGATCGGAAAGCGGTTAGCCAGGAAGGTCGCATCCGGAAAAGAGATGGCCCGGTCCTGCCGGATGGTCAGATCGACCATCCCTGCCGAGAGGTCCGTATCCGCCAGCGGGTGAATGATGCCGCGCATCCCGTCTTCCGCCCGGGTGGTATTGCTGATGAACAGTGGTAACGCGTAGTCCACCTGCTCCCAGAGATAGCCGTAGGGCTGGTTAATGATCTGGTCGTAAGCATAGGGGCCGCTGGTACCGCCCACGATGTTCAGGTAGGCCCTGGCCATGGCCTCAGCCCGGTCTTCCAGTTCCCGGGCGCCCCAGCTGGGCAGGTTGGGCAGAAAGTTGATCGGAAAGCGCGTGATCAGGCCCGTAAAGTCTCCGCTCAAAAAGTTGGTGGTGCCAATCTTTTCGATGGCTTCCCGAATCTCCGGTAGCGATTTCCGCTGGGCCTTCAGGTAGGTGTACATCGCCAGGCCCATGTTGCCGCCGCTGGCGCCACTGAGCAGGAAAACGTTGTTGTCGAAGCGCCCCATACTGTCCAGTTGGTAGAGTTGGAGCATGGTCCAGTAGCAGGCCTTGAGCCCGCCGCCATCAGCGGCGATCATAATGATTGGTTGCTGTTCGCCCGGCTCGCTTTCCAGCCGGTGCAAAAATTTTGCCGTGTATTCCACCAGGCTGGTCTCCGGCCGCTGGTCGGCGGCCGCCCGGTAGGTGACTTCGTGGTAACTGTTACCGTAATAGGCCAGGGCCAGGACCAGGGCAACGACGGCTACGCCCCGGAAGAAATTCATCATGCTTACCGAATCGTACTTCTTCCCGTTATTCTCCGGCGCGGAATAAAAGGCGTGTTGCTGGCTCAAGTCACGCAGCAGCAGGAAACGCCCGGCCAGTAACAACAGGCCAATGAAGCCGTTGATGAGGAGCAGGTAGATGTTGAGTGGATTCAAACCCTGGAGCCAGGAGCTGGACAAAAAATGATTGGACAACAAGCCATAAATAAAAAAGCAGACGTAGCCACCAGCCACCAACCAGATGTAGACCAGCATGGATTGGGTGGTAACGTAGCCGAGGCGGTCCAGGTAGCGATCCCAGCTCCCGACGTGCCCCCTGCTGATGACGGAAGTCTCCGTAACGTCCGGCAAAGCATCCGTCCGGTGCCGGTGCAGTAAAGAGCGATCAAAGGTGAAATTGTCGTAAAACCCGATGTACATCACCAGCCAGGTAAACCCGAAAATCGAGCAGACCAGAAACAGCAGAAAATAACCGAAAGTGACCTCCCACGAAGCCCCGCCGAGGCTGTGGAGCAGGGTAACCAGGAAGAGCAGGAAGCTCAGAATGGCCGCTCCTAACCCGAACCAGAAGGGCCACTTGCGCCGCACGTAAAAGATGCGGGTCGTGGGTGGTTTTGCCACTTCCCGGTCGCGCAGGTTGTACCACCACTGCCAGGGCCGGAAGGAGAAGTTACGATTTTCACTCACCACCCGATCCGCCAGGTTAACCATGTAGCGGGCGCGCGAAAATGACCGCTGCACAAACTGCCAGTAAGAAAGCACCAGGCCCACGATTACGAGCGGCAGGAAGGGGGTAAAAGGTTCCAGGACCGGATTATTACCAAAGTAAATGCCGGTACAGACCGAGATCAGGCTGAAGACGTAGAACACCCCCAGGAGGCGACCAATACTGAAAAAGGTGATGGTAGGCGGTGGCACCTTGACGTTTTGCAGCGGGAGGTAATAACCGGGGGGCTTATTGTCCGAGGCCGCCGTCGGCTTCACTTCGTATAACCGCTCGTGGAGCAACAGCCAACCGAAAATACCGAGGCGTTGAAAAAAGCCGGTTTTATCCTTCAGGTGGGTCTCCGCTACGTTCCAGCTGTCCTCCCGGTGCGCAAATTTCTGATCGGTAAAGAAAGAGTACACCGGCCCGTACCAGATGATGGCCAGGGAGACGGGAAAGAAAAATACCGAAAAGAGGATCAGGTTGACGGGGCTGCGCACCAGCTCGATGAAGAAAGCATCAAACTGATCCAGCTTGGAAAAAATGAAGGCGATGATGGCCACGGAAATGATCGTCGGGTAAAAATAGGACAGAAAATCAGCCGTGAATTTTCCGATGCGCACGGCAAAATCATGGTAGAGGAATTGCAGCAGCGTGCTCACGCTCAGAAACAGGCAGAGGAGACGGGTGAGCAGCGCGGTAACGTAAACAACGGAAAACCAGTTACTCGTCAGGTCTGCTTTATCATCTCGTAACAGCTGGAAGAAATAGGTGAACAGCACCGTATTGGAGACCACCATGAGTACAAACAGGGCGAAACAGCCGTACCAGAACAAGCGCCGCCAGCCATTTTTTTGCAGGTTGGGCGGGACTGGCAACCAGCCCACGGGCTGCAACTCAAAGATGCGGGTGAACCGGACCGGAGAGACGACTACGGCATCCTCCGCACTAGCCTTCCCTTCCGCCTTAGCAGACTTCCCTCCCCGCGCTGGCGCCTTTATTTTTACCAGTTTTTCCTCCTCTACCCTTGACAGCACTGCACTGTAGAACAACTGGTACAGCAGGTAAGCAAGCGCCAGGATAAACAAGGCACTCAGTACGAAAAAGGTGTACCCCTGCTCGACCAGGTCGGGAATAACCCACCGGGATTTATCGTCCAGCAAATCGATCAGCGAAGCAACAAAAGGCGTCGGCACCGCCGGGCGGCTTCCGAAAAAAAGGTAGCCGAAGCCCACCACAAAAAATACGATGAACAACAACTGCACGGCCCCGAAATAACGGAAGCGCCAACGGACCGGAGCATCCTGATGGTAGAGAATATCGGACTCCTTCGCGTTCTTGTCCTTAAGGCTGTACTTGATCATCGTCGTATGGGTGGTGTAAACGGGGTATAAAGTAAAGGTTTATCCGGAGAAGGAGGCAAGGCTCCCAATCGGGGCAGGGCAATCGGTAGTTATACCGCCCGCTCTCCCGGTGGGTCAACCCGCCTCCTTATCCTTACTTTGCACCTGCGGCCGCGCCCGAAAAAAGGCGGTACAGTTGCGGGACCACGTAGAGGCTGCTCAGTGTTCCGACGACCAGCCCACCAATTACCGTAATGGCCAGAGGCTGTTGCAGCTCCGCCCCCAGACCACTGGTAAACAAGACCGGCACCAGCGCCAACATAGTCGTCAGGGAAGTCATCACAATCGCCCGCAGTCGGCGGCGGCTGGCCTCCGCCATAGCCACGGCCAGGGGCAAGCCGGCCTGCCGGCCCCGCTCGATCATGTCCACCTTAATGATGGCATCATTCACCACGATACCGCCAGTTACGACCATCCCGATCAGGCTGAGTAAGTTGAGACTACCGCCCGTCAGCCACAAAGCCAGCAACGAGCCCACCAGGCTCACCGGCACCACCAGCAGCACGACAAAAGGCAACCGTAACCCTTCAAATTGCGCGGCCAGAATCAGGTACAGCAAGAGCAGGCTCACCGCCAGGACGCCCCCCAGTTCCCCAACGCGGGTTTGGTCCGTGAGGAACCTCCCCGCCAACTGACTGGTGAAAGCCGGAAACTGGCGCATGACGCTTTCCAAGCGGGCAATTTCCGCGGCCGTCAGCTCCCCCGCAAAGCCCAGTGCCAGGTATTCGCCCGCCCCATCGGCAGTAAGCACCTGGTAGTCCGATTCCGTGGTGGTGGCAATAAGGTAGCGCAGGGGGATAGCATTACCGTCCTGATTAGTGACGGTGGCACGAAGCAGTCGTTCCCGCGTCAGCGCATCCGCACCGGCCAGTAAAACGGGTATGGCCCGGTCATTTGCCCGCAAGCGGGTCACTTCATGCTCACTGAACAGGGTGAGCAGCCGGGCGCGCAGTTGTTCCGCTCCGACCCTACTGATCCGCAGTTGCGGATAATTGAGGCGTAGGGCGACCCCCTCACTACGGGGCGGTGGCTGCGGGGCAAACCCGGCGGTGCGCAGCTCCGCTAACAGGGGCTGCACTTCCTCCCAGCCGGGTGTCTCCCGATCACCGGCGGCGCGCAGGCGAACCTCCAGAAAGGGGTCATCATTGAGAAAAATACGGTCAAAAAGATTCGCCAGGGGTTGAAACGACAGCGTGGCCGCCGGGTAGGTTGCCCGTTGCTCCGCCAGCCAGTCGCGGGCAAAATCAGCTGCGGGAGGGTCTTCCAGAAAAAACTGTACCTCCGTAGCATTCACCGCCTGGTTTTCCTCGGCGAGCAAAAACTGGTGCTCCCCGATGAACGCGGAGGCACTTCCGCCAAATTTTTCCAGGAAATTGTCCGTCAGGGCGCGGACGCGGGTGCGGTGCTCGGTTAAGGGCAAGGCTTCGTTCCAGTCTACCCGGAGTTGAAAATCCGTCCGGGACAGCTCCGGAAAGCCCCGCGTTGGGAGCGTTTGCAGCAGCAAATAACCACAGGCCAGCCAGGGCAGCAACAGCAGTAGGGAAAGAAGTTTGGCAGGTGCCCGTTGGGGGTTGCGGGAGGACTGCTCCGGCGGTAGGCTGCGGGACGGGGTCGCTCCGCCACCCTGCAGGGAATGGCCATCATTGTTCTGCACTTGCCCGGGTTCCGAGGCCGGAGAAGTCTGGCTGGAGGCGCCTTTTTTAGTCACGAGGAGCATCAGTAGCGGCAGCAGAAAATAGGCTACCAGCAAGGACGCCGCCAGCGCCAGGGAGACGGCAATGGCCTGATCGCGAAATAAGGCCCCCGCTACTCCGCTGAGCAACACCAGGGGAAGGAAAACAGCGATGGTCGTGAGGGCGCTGGAGATGAGGGGGCGAATGACTTCGTTCGTCGCAGCTGCTAAGCGCTGTCTGGTGACGCTCGCTGTCTGATTCACGGCGCGTTTCATACGGCCACCAGCTGCGGCGGAAGTGGCCGGAGGGGACAGCTGGTAAGCGGCCATGTTATCCAGCACGATGATCGAGTTGTCGATCATCAGCCCCAGGCCCAGGATGAGGCCGGCCAGCGAGATGACGTTGATGGACAATCCGGCCAGGTAGAAGCCCAGCACGGCAATGAGCAGGGCGATCGGGACGGCCAGGCCGATCAGGACGGGCCTGCGCCACTCGCGGAAGAAGGCAAAAAGGACCAGGATGGCAAAGCCGGCCCCGTAGAGCAGCCCCCCCGACAGGTTATCAATGCTGGCCCGGAGGATGCTCGTCTGGTCATTGTTCAGTTCGAAGTTAAGGTCGGGGTATTCGGAGGTCAGGTCGGCCAGCAGTGCCTGCAGGTTTTCGCGCAGGTCGAACAGGCGGGCATCGGCCCGCTTGCGCAGGGTAAAGACGATGCCCGGGGCGCCGTCGTGAAAAAACAGACCGCGGGGCGGCGTGGCTTCGTACGAGACCGTAGCGAGATCGGAGAGCGGCAGCGTGCGCTCGTCACCTGTTTCAGGATCCCCGACCCGGAGGTAAAGCTGGCGGAGGTCAGCGGGCGTGCGCAGGTCTCCGGTAAAACGGACCGAGTACTGGTAGTAGCCGTCGTCCAGAAGTAAGCCCCCGAGTTCGATATTGGCGCTGCGCAGGAGGTTAGCCAGGTCCGCTTCGGTGAGGCCGAGCGCACGCAGGGCGGCGGTTTCGGGCCGGACGACAATGCGGGGTATTTGCTGGCCGCTCAGGTCGGCAAAGGCGACTTCGGGGAGCTGCTCCAGGCGGCGGCGGAGGACGTTGCGGGCAAGGTCGGAAAGAGGCAGCAAGCCCTCGCTGTTTTCCCCATCCCCCCCGGCAGGCGCCAAGGAGGGGGTGGCCAGGGTTACACTCAGTTGTACGACCGGAATATCGCTTACGTCCGTTGCCAGCACCCGCGGCCGCGCCACCTCCCGGGGCAACTGGTTCATGGCCTGGTCGATCTTTTCATTGACTTCAATGAAGGCCAGGTCAGGGTCGGTACCAAAAGGAAAATCGAGATAGAGGACCGCCGACTCTTCCCGCGCCCGGGAGCGGATGCCCATCAGGCGGTTGACCTGCAACAGCGTGTTACGGAGCGGGCTGACGACGGCGTCCTCCACCGTTCGCGCAGCCGCATTGGGGTAGCTCACCTGCACGCTGATCCGCGGTATCCCTACCTCCGGCAACAACGATACGGGCAGCCGGCCTGCGGCCAGCAGGCCGAGAACGATGAGCCCGAGGGTCGTGAGAAGGAGGGCAACAGGACGGGAGAGAAGGGAGCGGAGGATGGGTTAGGGTTTGAATCACAAAATAGCACAATTATCATGCATCAGTGCGGTTTTTAACACCAAAAAATTATGCTTAATGTTCACCCAACCGAAATCATAACGCTAATAAATAAATTGT
>JAUIIF010000867.1 GCA_030431945.1 Bacteroidia bacterium
GACACGGCCACCGCGGTTCTTGTATTCATTGATGAAGGTCATCCACAGCTGGTAGTTCTTTTTCCAGTTGACTTCCTGTTCGGTGCCCCACTTGTGCCAGTAGCTGCCGTGACTGATCCGGCTCGGTTGGTAAAATTTCCAGAGGGTGGGCAGGGTGTATTCAGCGTGCCAGTCGGCGTTGCGGGCCCGCATGACGTCACGGTTGGCGTCGTAGATATTGAAGGTGGGGTTGATGGTGAAGTCCAGCTCCAGGAGCTCGTTCATTACGGCATTCCAGTGGTCGGAATGCGGTTTGGCCGCTTGTTCCCAGAGGCGACCGGCCTCCCCGAAGCGGTCCTGCTCATTCTGGTAGTTGTAGTCGACGGGGTAATCCTGCACGGTCCGATCCGTAAACAGCGCTTCGGGCAGGCCGTACCAGTGCTCCATGCTCGTCAGGCCGGCCCGGGCGGAATTCAGCACATTCCAGCGACCGACGTCCATCTGCGCGTGGTGACAGGCGGAGCCGAGGCCGATTTCCTTATTTGTCTCCAGGGCGGCCTGCATGAAATCGGGCCGGGCGCCGAACAGTTTGATGCCGTCCGCCCCGTTGGCCTTGTTTTCCCGGATCCAGGCTTTCACCTCATCGGTGTTCATAAACGGCTCCTCGCGGCCCATCCCGAAGCCGGTGTAGGCTACGATGCGGGGGGAGGCGATCTCGTTGCTGGCGGACCGGCGTTTGTGCGCCAGCGTCCAGTCCAGTCCGTTAAAACTGCCTGGTTCCCGGATGGTGGTAATTCCGTGGGCCAGCCACAGTTTCAGTACGTAGTCGGCGGTGGTTCCCTGGGCTTTCCCGCCCATATGGCCGTGCATGTCGACGAAGCCCGGCAGTACGTACATGCCGGAACAATCGATCTCTTTACCACCCGCCTTAAGTTGCGGACGCCGCCGGGGGTTAATCTCCATACCCGGTACCCCAACGGTACTGGTACTGACGATTTTATTGCCCTCGATGACAATATCCACCGGGCCGATGGGTGGCGCGCAGTTGCCGTTGATGAGCGTCAGGCCCCGCAGGATCAGCTGGGAGTGCGGACCATCTCCCAGGTCTCCCCGGTCGGTGGCTTGCTGGGGTTGGGCGCGGACGCAGGTGCAAAAGAAAAGAAGTAAGGAGCAAAGAAGGTACTGGCGCATGGTTAGGTTGGTCACGATAATTGATTACCGGACAATTTAGGCGATTTTTTGGGAGATGGTTAATTTTCGGCCATCAGGTTGGTTACGAACACATCAAATAAATGCTTTCCATTAATTGCCCCTCCGCCCGAAAACGGCGTAGCTTTGGCCAGGTTGATCAGGATAACTACCTGCAGTCGAACCCAGGGCAATCGCAAACTCGCTTAGCAGAGCCTTCGCTCGGCGGCCGAAGCAGGAGGAACGACTTGGTTCGTCCGC
>JAUIIF010000204.1 GCA_030431945.1 Bacteroidia bacterium
TGTAAATGGAGTGGCCGAACTGACCGGAGAAGAAGATGTTTACGTCCAGGTTACCGAAACGCAGGGTGTTCGTCAAACCACCCGTCAGCGTAGGCAGGGGGCTGGCACCGACGAATTCCTGAACGTCACCGTTAGGGTAGATCGTGATACCTTCCGCATCGTAACCGCCGAATTCCCGGAGGAAGTAGGCGTACAGTGGCTGTCCTTCGGCAATCCGCTGCGCGAAAGCACCGGTAAGGCCCTGGCCGCTGATTTCACCCGTATTGATGAGGCCGGCAAAGTTCTTAACGACGTTGTTGTTGTACCCAACGTTGAAGCCGATGTCCCAGCTGAACTTATCTTTATCTACAGCTACCACGTTCAGGGCGAGTTCTACACCTTCGTTGATGATGTCGGCATCGAGGTTATCCCAAACGAAGGGGGTAACGGCAGGCTGCGCCGAGGTGATCTGAATCAGCAGGTCATTCGTGTTCTTGTTGTAGTAGTCCAGGGAGCCGGAAACCCGGTTATTGGCAAAACCAAAGTCAATACCTGCGTTAAGTTGCGCGGTAGATTCCCACTTAAGATCAGGGTTGGCAAAGGCAATGGTACTCAGGTTACCACCGTCGATGTTATCCACGCCGTTGTTAAAGCTGTAATCACCGTAGCGCTGGCGCTGCTGGTACAGGTTGTGCGGGAGTTCCTGGTTACCGGTTACACCGTAACCGATCCGCAGGCCGAGGTCAGAGAAAGATTCCGGCACGAAGCTTTCCTCGATCAGGCGCCACTTGAAGGCGAACGATGGGAAGACACCGTAGCGGTTACCGCTACCGAAACGGGTAGAACCGTCCGTACGAACCGTAGCCGTGAAGAGGTACTTATCGTTGATGCCGAAGTTAAGACGCGTGTAGTAAGACTGCAGCTCGTCAACCGTGCGGAAAGAGTTGGTACCAACGGCACCGGCGTTGCCGAGCGACTGATCGGCAGAAGCCAGGTTGTTGATCATGATGTCCAGGTCGGACGTACGGAAATCAGCGTAATTAGCGCCTTTGCCCGCCCGCTCGAAGCGCTGGTAGGAGTAACCTGCCAGGCCGGTGAAGCTGACTGCACCGAAATCCTTGGTGTAGGTAAAGTAGTTTTCCCACAGGTCATTGTTGACCTGGATATCATTGATCGCCAGGCGGCCAATGCCAAATACACCGGTACCTACCAGCAGGTCGCGGGACTGGGCATCCGTACGGCTGGAGAAAGAGCGGTCAAGACCAACAACTGTTTTGAAGTTGAAGCCTTCGGCGATCTTCAGGTCTGCAGATACATTACCCAGCATCCGCAGGGTGTTGGTGAAGCCTTCGTAAAGGTTCAGAATCGCCAGTGGGTTCGGCTCGGTGTTGCTTACCTGGTTAAAGGTGCCGTCAGAATTGAACACCGGCTGCGTAGGGTTAGCTTTGATGATGTTACCGAGGAGGTCACCTTCAAAACCAGCGTTCGTAGTAATCGGAACGTTGTCGTCGTGGATATCAGACACCGTAACCTGAGTACCCAGGGTCAGGCGGTCATTGATGAATTTCTTGGTACCGTTGAAACGGGCGGAGAGACGCTGGAGACCAGACTCTTCCACAATACCTTCCTGATCCATGTAGGATACGGAGAAGCGGTAGTTGCCATCGGTATTACCACCGCCGAAAGAAAGACCGTGGTTGTGGGTGAGGGCAGTACGGAAAGTCTCATCCTGCCAGTCCGTGTCGGCACCTCCGTCCAGAATCTGTGCGGCAGCCGTACCGTTGAAGTCAGCGTAAGCGTCCAGGAATTCGTCAGCGCCCAGAACATCGTAGCGCTTGGAAATGGTAGAAACACCCAGGCTGTAGTTGTAGCTCAGGGAGCCACGCTCGCCGGCGCCGGACTTGGTGGTGATGATTACCACCCCGTTGGCACCACGGGAACCGTAGATGGCCGTGGCCGAGGCGTCCTTCAGAACGTCAATGCTGGCAATATCGTTAGGGTTCAGGAAGTTGAGGGGGTTACGGGCCGAGGTGGCACCTAAGCCACTCAGGTTGCCGCTCGCCGCAGTGTTTTCGCCACTCAGCGGAACACCGTCCACTACGAACAGCGGGTTGTTGTTACCCCGTACGGAAGAAGTACCCCGAATACGGAAGTTAACGCCGGCACCGGGTTCACCACTCGTCTGGGTGATCTGAACGCCGGCCGCGCGGCCCTGAATGAGCTCTTCCGGAGAGGTAATAACGCCGGCGTTGAAATCCTCCTCGCTGAGTGCCGTAACGGCACCGGTGAGGTCAGACTTTTTTACTGACCCGTAGCCCACTACGACGATCTCCTCCAGCAATTCGCCGGAAGAAAGTTCTACGTTAATGGTCGTCTGGCCCGCGAGCGCCACGGTCTGGGTAGCATAACCGGTGTAGGAAATGGTGAGTGATTCGGCATTAGCCGGGACATTGATTTCGAATTTGCCGTCAAAATCAGTAACCGTGCCCGTCGAGGTGCCCGTTACGAGAACGCTGGCACCGATTAATGGGTCACCGCTTTCTGCGTCTGTGATCGTACCGCTGACCGTAGTTTGTGCCACAAGAGCACCGGTAAACAATACGAGCAGAGAGAAAAGGCAACCACGCATGAGGTGATTGGTAATAAGCTTCATACTACTACTTGATGTTAAAAAAAGATATGGATGTATTTGCACGTAAGCAGGGAAAGCAAGGGCTGGCCATTCTTACGGAATTGCTGAAATGATAGCAGTCTTCATGTACAGTAGTGGCAGCGCGGGGCCGGCCATCTTTAAGGCTTTGCATGATCTCTTAACTACTTACTCGAGTAAATCAAATCGACTTTACACAGATGCAAAAGTGTACAATCGTACGCTCAGAAACAAGTAAACCGCCTAAAAATTAGCCGGTAAGGCTTGATAAACGTCCTAAGAAAGTACGAAACGTAAGCACACTAATTTGCAGTAGGTTAACGTCTGTCACGAGAATTCGCTGCTTCACCATTTGTATTTATCTTTCCGCCGTGTCCTCAACTACCGTACTAAATTTTGTCGTCCCCTTCCATCGCCACCGATGGTTTTTTCTGGCGCTGGCCGGCTTGTTTCTGCTCCTGACGCCGCAGGCCATCCTGTCGCAGCGTACCGACCTGAAGGTTTTGGGGCGGTATAAATTAATTGAACTCCCCTTTGACCTGGAAAATGACTTTATCGTCATTTCCGTCCTGCTGGATAATGTCCTCCCGCTCCGCTTCATCATTGATACCGGCGCCGAAAACACCATCCTGCTGGAAAAAGAAATTTCCGACATGCTCAATGTGGAGTACCGCCGGACCTTTCAAGTTCGCGGAGCCGACGTGGACAATGAGTTGACAGCCTATCTCGCGACGGGCATTGACCTGCGCATCGCCGACCGCCTCCTGGCCCGCAACCGTTCTATGTTGGTACTGGAAGAAAATTATTTTGATTTCAAGCGCATTACCGGCACCAACATCCAGGGCATTCTGGGGGCGGACTTCCTGATGCGTTTTACCGTTGAGTTCGACTTCAAGCGGAACATAATGGTGCTCCACGAACCCGCCAAGTACACCCCCAGTAAAAAACACGAGGAAGTCCCGTCTACCTTCATCAGAAACCGGGCCTATCTGGAGCTGCCGGTAGGGGTGAATACGGAAAAGACCACGACACGAAAGCTACTGCTCGACTCCGGGGCGGGGTTGACGCTGCTGATGCACACCTTTGGCGACAGTTCGGAGGTGGACCTGCCGGTCCAGAAGGTCCCGGCCTACATCGCCAACGGCCTGGGTGGAAGCCTGGAGGGCAGCGTCGGCCGCTCCCGGATCATTGAGCTGGGGGGCAAAAAACTTGGTGGCGTCGTCACTTATTTTCAACCGCTGGATACAGTGGGGCTCGACTTTCTCAACGAGCGGGAAGGGATTATTGGCAATCGCCTGCTCCGGCGTTTCAACGTAGCGATTGATTATACCCGCCAAAAAGTATTTTTTCGCCCCGTTGGCCGGCGCTGGAAAGAAAAATTTCAATTTGATCGTTCCGGCATGGCACTCCTCGCCGGCGGGCCGAATTTGAGGACCTACACTGTCGCCAGTATTGTCCCGGAGAGCCCCGCCGACAGAGCGGGGATTGAAGTCGGAGACCGGATCGTAGGCGTCAACGGCACTTCCGTCAGCTTTCTCACCCTCAGTGGCATCATCAGGAAGCTGGAGGGGAAAGTGGGGCGGAAAATAAAAATCAGGTACGAACGCGACGGCAAATACATCCTGGTGGAATTCCGGCTCGAAGACCTGATCTAAAAGTCGGGCAAGCGTGTAATTTATTTGAATATTTTCGTGGCGCGGCCGCTGGTGCAGGGTAAGTAGAACTGAGCCAGGTTGGTGAACACCCGGCTGGCCCCTGCTGCAAATGCCGGCCACTTAGCCTATGTTTTCCTGAAAGACCAAACGGTGGGTCGTCAGCTCAAGGGCACACAGTTGCCCGCAGCCTTCGCGGGTGACGGCAAAGCACCCGGCGTCCACATTAATAACCGGCAACTGAGCTAAGCTGCGCACGCTAAGTTGAATGTCCTGTTCAGGGGTCGGGGTGTGCCCGTGGACGATGATCCGGTTCTCCAACCAGTCCCTGTTCAGATTGTACGCCCAGTTGCGGGCCCAAAGCATGGATGCCCGGTCCAGCAAGGGCGCTTCCAGGTTCGTGTCGATGCCTGCGTGAACAAACAGGTAGCCTGGTGTTTCCAGGTAATAAGGTAACGCCGCCATCCAGTCCAGATAAGCCGGGGGTACGGTGTAATCCGGCGAACCGAAACTTTCACAAGTCTCTTTCCCTCCATACTTTAACCAGGACTGGCGGGTCCGGAAATCCGAAGGGGCATCCAGCGCCATCTGTTCATGATTGCCGCGCAGGCAGTGCACCTGATGGCCGGTGGATTTTAACTGCTCTACGTAATCAATCACTCCTTTACTGTCCGGCCCCCGATCAATGAAGTCTCCCAGCAGAAACAACTCATCCGCCCGGCTGAAGGCCAACCGGCGCAACAATTCGCGGAAAGTGGCCAGGTGGCCGTGGATGTCGGAAATGGCGTACTGAGGCATAAGGTTGGTTTAGGGGTAAATTCTACTTAATTTCAGGAAACAGGCGTCTTTTTCCGGCCTTTTTTCCACCGCGAGCAACTTTTTGCCCGGGCTAACTCCTTGATCCAACGGTAAATCCTGGCTCCTGTACCCTTCACCGCACCTGCGGCCCCGCCCTGATGCTTGTGAATATGCGCTAAAGAATTACCTTTGCACCGTACCGCCCGGATGGCGGAACTGGTAGACGCGCTGGACTCAAGTTTGCAGTTTGTTTGCTCGAAATTCTTCTTATCTGACTGAATGCGGTACAGATATACCAAAGAAGAACTACAAGCTGCCGTTCGCGCTTCGTATAGTATAGCTGAAGTTTGTAGAATGCTACAGATCAAAGCAGCCGGTGGCAATTATACTACCCTAAAGCAAAAGTTTACGGATTGGGAGATCGATACTTCTCATTTTCGTGGACAAGGTTGGAATGTTGGTTTAAAATTTAAACCTAACCCCAGAAAACTGCTAAGCGAAATCTTAGTAGTTGGATCTAGGTACCAACCTTACAAGCTAAAGCGTAGAATACTTGGCAGCGGGAATAAAAGAGCCGATTTGTGAGTCTTGCGGACGAACAACCTGGCTTGGTGAATCAATTCCGCTGGAATTGCACCATCAAAATGGAGACAGGCAGGATAATCGTCTTGCAAACCTTCAGCTTTTATGTCCTAACTGTCATGCGCTTACGGATAACTATCGAGGCAGGAACATTGGGTTGCCCGGAGGGAAATCTTCGGAGTAGAACTCGTCAAATTCGGTGAACGCTTTAGTGGTGACATTAATGCCGATACCGAGCTAAGCCTGGGATAAACACCAGGAAAGTGTAGAGACTTGACGGCGAGCACCTTAGACCTTGCCAAAGGTGATGGTGAAGATAAAGTCCAGACCACAAACGCCAAGGAGCCTAGGCGGCAGCGAAAGCTGTAGATGGTAAGTAAAATCCAGTTTCCATTGAGGAAGTACGGGTTCGATTCCCGTTCCGGGTACAAGTACAGACAGGACGGCCCTCAGCGCAAGTTGGGGGCCGTTTGTCGTCCCCCCCTCCCGGAGCATCACCCCAGCATCTCCCGCAGGTGAAAGAACACGTTCAGCCCCATTATGGCCGCCAGGGCCAGGCCGAGCAGGCGCATCCAGGTGGCGTTGTCCTTACGGAAGGCTTCGGCCCGTTGCCGGGCTTCCGGCGTACCAAAGCTGATGAGGCCACGGGCGAAGAGGTAGAGGTAAAGGCCCAGCCCGAAGAGGAGGATTTCGACAATGAGTCCGATGGTTGATGCGGTCATGGCACAAAGTTAAACGCTGGCGGGCAACCAAGCCATCACTATATTGTTGCCGATTTAACCCAACCAATTAAATCGTTGTAGAAGTGCAGCTTTTTCGCTGCACCAGCTAAGCGTTTAACCCACCACCACAGATTAAATGACCAAACAAGAACAAATTGCCCTGGAGCACGAAGACGCCATGATGCTTTCGCTTTCCCGCCTGAACCATCGCCTGGAGAAAATCCGGGAAGGCGGCGGTGCCAAGCGCAAAGCCAAACAACACGCCAAAGGAAAGCTAACGGCCCGGGAGCGGGTCGCCGCCCTGTGCGACGAAGGGACGGAATTCCTCGAATTCGGTGCTTTTGCCGGCTATGACATGTATGAGGAATACGGCGGGTGCCCCGCCGGCGGGGTGGTCACCGGCTACGGACGGGTACAAGGCCGGCTTTGCGTCATCGTCGCCAACGACGCGACCGTAAAAGCAGGAGCCTGGTTTCCGATCACCGGAAAAAAGAACCTGCGCGCCCAGGAAATCGCCATGGAAAATCGGGTGCCGATTATTTATTTAGTGGACAGCGCCGGCGTCTTCCTGCCCCTGCAGGACGAAATCTTTCCCGATAAGGAACACTTCGGGCGCATCTTCCGCAATAACGCAAAAATGAGTGCCCTCGGTGTTCCGCAAATTGCGGCCGTGATGGGCAGCTGCGTCGCGGGCGGAGCCTACCTGCCGATTATGTCTGATGAAAGCCTGATTGTAGAAGGAACCGGCAGCATCTTTCTGGCCGGCCCCTACCTCGTTCGCGCCGCGATCGGCGAAAAAGTGGAGGCTGCTGACCTCGGTGGTGCAGAAATGCATGCCTCCGTCAGCGGCGTAATCGATTACAAGTGCGAGAACGACGAAACGTGCCTGGCTACTATTCGTGACCTCGTCGGGCGCATGCCCCAAACCATCCGCACCAACTTTAACCGGACCGAACCGAAGCCCGCCACGGAAGACCCACAGGATATTCTCCGGGTGCTGCCGGAAGACCGGGCCAAGCCCTACCGCGGGCGCGACCTGATCAAGGCGCTGGCTGACGATGGAGACTTTACCGAATTCAAGGAAGAATACGGCCAAACCCTGCTTTGCGCCTACGCCCGGATTGATGGCTGGAGCGTCGGCATCATCGCCAACAACCGGGAAGTGGTCAAGTCCGGCAAGGGTGAAATGCAATTTGGCGGCGTGATCTATTCTGATTCTGCC
>JAUIIF010000205.1 GCA_030431945.1 Bacteroidia bacterium
TATATGACGGTCATGCGCCTGGACGGCAATGGGGAAGTAATCTGGAGCCGGTACGTCGAGGCCTGGTTGGGAGACCGTCAGGACCAGACTTCTATCTTCGATATTGTCGGCTTTCATTTCATTACCGAAACTGACTCCGGGGAGATTACGGTCAGCGCCAACAGTGAAGGTGGGTTGAACGGTTCCTTCAACATTACTTTTGATGCTGCCGGGAATTATCTTGCTAACCGGAAAATCATGAGCTTCAAGCATAAAATGAAGTTGCTGAATAACCAGGAATACCTGTTAGGGGGCTTTGCTGGTGCCGGGACCATCAGCAGCGCGAATTTCATTTTTGAGCAACGTACGCTCGGAACCCCGTTTCGCTGTGATACCTCCCTGACCGTAACCATCGCGGAGGGTACGGAAAGAACCCTGGAACCGGATACGGTAGCCTTAATTCCGACAACTATGTTTGCTACGGAAGATATTGCAATAGTCAGGACTTTCTCTGACCTGACCGTAGCCGAGCATTGCGAGGTGAACCTGACGGGCTCCGGTGAGCCATCCACTCCGCAGGAGGTAATGGTCTACCCAAACCCCACCAGCGGTCCAATTCAACTCATTAGTGACGAAACCATAACGGACGTCAGGGTACTGAATGTATACGGAAAAACCTTAATTCATTCCTCCGCAACAACCATAAATGTACACCAGCTGCCCCCAGGTAATTATATCTTGTTATTTATGCGGGGGAATAAATATTATACTAGAAAAATTATGAAATACTGAGGGTGCTGAAAATGTCCCTAACCCACTTTGATTCGGGTATGCGTATTCCTGGTTTGCTAATTGGTTTTCTCGCGCTGACTATTTTAAAATAAAGACCTTCGCTAAGGTGGTTTCACCTTGTGGAGCGAATCCGATAATTGCACCCGCGCCCGCGCCCCCAAGACTACAATTCGCCGGCTATGACCGTTTTCCCTGGTCATCACCTTGCCGTTCAGCACAAATACGCTGCCGCTCAGAACTTACGGGTGGTGTCATTAGACTTCTTGCGCCGCAATTCCTAAATTTAGGGGATTCGCAAGGAGGTTGCCGAAAATCCGCAACAGAGTAGGCCCCATTTCAACCCATATTCATGAAGCTATTTTACCCCACCTTACTGTTTTTCGTCCTGTCGAGTGTCGGCCTGCGGGCCCAGGAGTTTGTCAACGACATCTTGATCCCGCCCCTCATCACGGAAGACGACTACCACCTCAACGTCATTGAAACGGAACACAACTTCAACCCCAACGGCTCCGATACGCTGAACACGATGGTGAAAACCTTCGCCTTTGAAGACGCGAACAACCCCGGTACTACCACCATTCTCGGGCCCACACTCACCTGGAATTTCCAGAACGACCTGACGCCATCCGTAACCAACAACCTCAGCGAAGTAACCACCTGCCACTGGCACGGTGCGCACGTGCCGCAGTTCGCCGACGGTGGCCCCCACCAGCGCATTCAGCCGGGGGATACCTGGAACCCATTTTTTGAGGTGTTGGATAAACCCGCCACGATGTGGTACCACCCCCACGCGATGGACCTGACCTACCGCCACGTCCAAATGGGGCTTTCTGGAATAATCATCGTGCAAGACCCTATAGTGGACCCTGATCAAAGTTTCTGGCACGATATTTTTCCCACTGATTATGGAGTTGATGACTTCCCCCTCATTTTCCAGACCAAAAAGTTTATGCGGGATTCCGCTGGTAATGTGGCCATCCAGGCAGATGCCGGCTTCAAGGAGGATTACTATTATATGGTTAACGGTATTGTCGATCCGGTACTCAACGCCCCCGCTGACATGGTTCGCATCAGGCTCCTGAACGGAGATGGTAAGTTTGCCTTTAACCTGCAGGTGACGAACGAGGACGGTTCTCCGTTCCCCGCCCAGCTGATCGCTACTGACGCCGGTTACGTGACGAGAACCTATCGGAAAGACAGCATCTTAATGTCCCCCGGCGAGCGCAATGAAATGTTACTCGACCTGCGCGGTCTGCAGGGGCGGACGCTGTACATCAGAAATTCCGTCGCCGGCATCCCCGCCGGCATCATCGGCAACAGTGCCCTGACGAATAATTACGCACAGGACCGGAATCTGCTCAAAATTGTCGTGGGAGCACAAAATACTATCAGCCCCATTATTGGCTTTCCGCTCAATCTCCCACCTTCCGAAGAGCCGCCACTGACCCAAGTGACGCGGAAACGCACGAAAACGTTGCGTCGGGACCGCTTCGACGTCAGCAATACCCCACTGTACAACATTGACAGCACCCTGATGGACATGATGGTCGTCAATGACGTCGTAAAAGTCGACAGTACCGAGCTGTGGACCATCGATAATAAAACCGACCGCGGCCACCCCTGGCACATCCACGACACGCACTTCTGGGTAACGGAAATCATCGATGCTGACGGCAGTCCCCTCAATGAGGCAGACTACCCAGAGCTTTTTGACGGTCCGAAAGACAATGTCCTTGTCCAGCCCGGTTGGAAATTGACCTACATTGCCTCTTTCCCGGATTTTGGTACCCAGGTGGCGCCCGACAGCTCCTACATGTACCACTGCCACATTTTGCCGCACGAAGACCGGGGCATGATGGGGCAGTTTGTCGTCTGGAATGGTATCGGCACCGGCTGGCCTACTGCCGTTCGCGACAATGCGCTGTCCACCATTCGCATGGAGGTGTTTCCCAACCCCGCCCGGGAGGTTCTTTACCTCGACGGAACCACGGCGCGCGAGAGTACCCTGAAGTTCATCGACCTGAACGGGCGGCTGGTGAAAGAACTCCGCCTGCCTGCTTTCGACGGTGCCATCGAGCTGGGGACGTCCGGCTTGCCCTCCGGTATGCTGATCATGGATTGGCAGACCCACGAAGGGCGTGGCATCAGCCGGGTCCTGCTTAAGTAGCAACGGGGCTGAGAGATAAAGGGCGCAAGCGACGTGACCAGCAGGATGCTTTTCAGTTAGCTGAAAGAGAGGAAGCGGTCACTTCGTTTGCGCCTTTTTGTAGTACTACTCCGGCAAGTGCTCCTGCCATAAAGAAGTAGCAGTCGGGGGCGCGCACGCAGGATGCAAGGGAAGGTTGTAAAGCCAGGCGGTGCCGGATGATGGCCCGGAAAACGCGCTGCGTTTTACTGATACCCGCTGCGGCGAGCGGCCTGAAGGGATTTTCTGATTTACGGCAGTAGTTATCCGGCCGGGCTTTTGCCCGGCACCGCTCTGCTCTTTTGTCCTTTCCCCCGGCACCTGCGTCCGCGCCCCCAAATGATGGGCGGGCGAACCTAGGCGCGCTACGCATGGTTATTACCCTGACCATCATTCACTCCTATCTTGAAGCACTCACTCTACGCTACCAGTTTCCTCCTGGTTCTCAGTTCTTTTTTCTTTACCGCCTGCGCCGATTATAAAGTTCACGAGCTTGAACTGGAAGGCCTGACCAGTGAACAACAACCTGCGGGAGCGCTGGAATACAGCACCTTTATGGTGGGCGACCTGGGCTATGACTACGAACGGGGACTGACCACCCTGGACGCGATGGTCCGGGCCATGCCCCCCGGTAAAAAGAAAAGCTCCCTGCTGCTGCTGGGAGACATCACGGGGGAAGAGGGCTTACGCAAAAACGATGGTGCGGAGCGCGATCACCTCGATGCCATTGGTAAGCGTTTGCGGCAGGTACCGGGTAAAGTCTTCTACACACCGGGGGAGAACGAACTGGGCCGGGAAAGTAAGTTCAGCCGCCTGGAACGGCTGGAGGATTACTTCGATGACCACATTGAAAAGAAGGTGAAATTCATGCCGAACAAGGCTTGCTCCGGCCCCGACGACGAGGAAATCTTTGATCGCGTGGGCCTGATTGGGGTGAACACGGCCTGGTTTATGGCGGACTGGACACGGGACGAAGAAGTAAGCGAAGGCTGTGATTACCGCAACCGCGACGCCATGCTCTTCGCCCTCGCCGATGAAATTAAAGGCTACCGGGACCAGGTGAAAATCGTCATGATGCACCACCCGCTGCAGGGAAATGGTAACCGCGGAGGCCAGTACAGCCTGAAACAACACCTTTTCCCCCTTGCCGACGTGATTCCCGGGGCCTACGTGCCCCTGCCGGTTATCGGGTCCGTTATCCGCGGCGTACAGGCCGTAGGCGGTGGGCCGCAGGACGTGAATAACCTCCTGTACCAGCAGTTTGTCAATAAGGTCAAAGCGGGGATTGATGACGAGATCAACGTAATCTTTGTCAGTGCCCACGAGCAGAATATGATGTTGGTGCACGAGGGGGAATACGTGCAGGTCGTGGCGGGGTCCGGCAGCGTCCGCGGACCGGCCAGAGGTGGAAATGATGCTAATTTTGTAGCGGGACAGATCGGCTACAGCCGTCTGGATTTTTTCGATAGTGGCGAAGTATACCTTGGCTTTTACACCGTTGCTGAAGACGGAACGGAGCAAAAGGTGTTTTACCGCCGGATCATCGAAGATCGTCACCTGCAGCAGGATGAAGGAATTGAGGAAGTTCCTACGGAAACCATTAGCGAGAAGGTCGTAAAAGCCTCGGTATACGGTCGGGAAGCGGAAGAAAAAGGTGCCGTTGCCCGGCAAATTCTGGGTCGCCACTACCGGCCGTTATATACCGTTCCGATTCAGGTGCCGGTGTTAATGATCGACACCTTGAATGGTGGCCTGACGCCTTACCGGCGCGGCGGCGGTATGGCGACGATGAGCCTGCACACCGAGGGCGGCGACGGGCATCTTTACCAGTTGCGCTCCGTGCGAAAAAACCCGGCGCAGCTGCTGCCAAGTATGCTGGAAAAGTCCTTCGCCGCTGAACTGACGGCAGATGTTTTCACCAGCGTTCATCCATACGCACCGCTGACCCTGCCGCTGATGCAGGAAAAACTGGGGCTGCTGGGCGCCGATCCGCAGCTGTACTACATTCCCAAGCAGCCCGGCCTGGGTGCCTTCAATACAAACTTTGGCGGAGAAATGTACTGGCTGGAGCAGCGACCCGATGAAGACTGGAGCGGTACCCGCTTTTTTGGCGGCAGTAAAAACATCATCAGTAACTCGGATATGCGGGAGGTACTCACCAAAAACTGGAAGTCTTACGCCGACGACAATAACTACGCCCGTGCCAGGCTCTTCGACCTCTGGATCGGGGATTGGGACCGGCACCGTGACCAGTGGCGCTGGGCCGCCTTCAAGGAAGACGATGGGCGTACGCGCTACGTAGCCGTGGCCCGAGACCGCGATCAGGTGTATTCCAACTACGACGGTCTGTTGCTGGGCACGGCCCGCGTCTTTGTGGGGGAGGCCCGAAAGTTCCGTCCGTTCACGGGCAAACTTGATAAGGCTAAATGGCGGGCCATGAACGGAAAGTGGAACGACCGTCTTTTCCTGAACCAACTTACCCGTGAAGAAATGCTGGCTGAAGCACAGTTGATTCGTACCACCATTACCGATGAGGTGATCGATGAAGCGATGACCAGGTTCCCCGAAGAAGTTAAAGCTTACAGTCTGGAAAAGGAAAGGATCGGGGAGAAACTGAAGGAGCGGATGACCCAACTGGAGGCCTTTGCCCTGGACTACTATGAAGACCTGGCGGAAAAAGTCAATATACTGGGGACGGAGAAGGATGATGTCATCAGAATAACCGGACTGGAGAACGGTGACTTGCACGTACAGCTATTTGATGCCAGCAAGGAAGGCGAGGCAGATGAACAGTTCTACGACCGGGTTTTTCACCCCCAGGAAACTAAAGAAGTCGTCATCTACGGCCTCGATGGCGACGATCGGTTTGAAGTAGGCGGGGAGAATAGTCGGATTACGGTCCGCCTGATCGGCGGAACGGACGGCGATAAAGTCGTCGCCGCGGGCAATCTGCGGGCCAAAGCGTACGACGAGAAAAAAGGAATGAAACTGGAAGGGGAAACCTCCCACCTGGCGGACCGGCGTAATGACCGGCACCCGGAACTGAACCAATACAACTTTGAAGAGTACCACCCGGATTATACCACCCCCGTTCCGGCCTTTGGCTTCAACGTAGACGATGGATTGCTGCTGGGCGTAGGCTTTTCCCGGACCAACCACGGGTTCCGCCCCGACCCCTACGGTACCCGGCACACTGCCCTGGCTACTTACAGCACCAACGAGTTTTTCAAGTTTACCTACGAAGGGGAATTCAATGACTTTTTTGGTCGCAAGAGTGACCTGCTGCTGAACACCCATTTCTACAGTGATGGTTACGTAGCCAACTTCTTCGGCATTGGTAACGAAGGCCCCGGACAACCTGAAGAAGGGGAGTTGGAAGGCCTGGACGATGATCAGATTCTGGAGTACAACCGTGCCCGCCGCCGGGAACTGATGATTAACCCCATGCTCCGGTTCCGCGGCAAGCGCAACCGCCTGTCACTGGCCGTAGGTCCTTTTTACCACGCTTATGAATTGGGAGACGATGTACCCGACTTTGCCCTGATCAGGAATACGCCCGGCATCCCGGACCGGATTTTCGAAGAGCAGCCTTTTGCCGGCCTGAAAGCCCACCTCAGTGCCAACAACCTGGCCATTCCGCTGATGGCGGATAACGGGATAAAATATGATTTGTACGCCAGCCAGTCCTGGAACCTGAAGGACGAAAATTTGTCCAATCTGAAATTTGGCGGACAGTTCAGCTTCTACCGGATGATTACCAAGGCCATCAACTTTGCTACGCGCATCAGCGTGGAACACAATGAGGGAAGTCCGGAATTCTACCAGTTGGCCAATATGGGCGGCCGGACGAACTACCGGGCGGCCCGGGCCGACCGCTACCGGGGGAACACAATGTTTGTGCACAACATCGATTTTCGGTTCCTCGGCTTTGCCCTCGGGAAAAAGGAAGCGCCGACGGTGGCCGGGTTCATTCTGGGGCTGGACTACGGCAGGGTGTGGCTGCAAGGAGAGGACAGCGATGTCTGGCACGTTGGCTACGGCGGCGGTTTGTGGGCCGCTCCGCTGGGGGCAACAATTCTCAGCCTTACCTATTTTCAGGATAGCGAACAAAAGCGTATCGCTTTTGCGGCCGGCTTTCCGTTTTAAAACCATCCTGACATGAGTCTTGTCGATCGACCAAACTTACTTTCCCTGCTGATTCTCGGCGTCGTGGTGCTGATTGCCGGCACCTACGGTGTGGTGACCTACACCCAAAGCCCCGACCTGGAGCACTACCAGGTGGACCAGACCTATAATTTCGGTTTCAACTTCGACCAACCGAGTAACGTAGTAAAGCTCCCCAAAGAACTAAAGGAAATCAGCGGGTTGGCGGATTGGAAAGAACCTGATCAGGTACTGGCCGTACAGGACGAAGACGGCAAACTTTTCGTTCTGGATACCCGGACCGGCAACGTGCTGGAATCCTTTAAATTCGGTAAAGACCGGGATTATGAAGGGGTCGCCCGGATTAAAGACAACATCTACGTACTGGAACGGGATGGCGACATCCACTGTACAAAATATACCTACGGTGAAGAAGCCCTTAATGCCGAAAAACTGGAGACCTCCTTCAGCTACCGCAACGATACGGAGGGG
>JAUIIF010000206.1 GCA_030431945.1 Bacteroidia bacterium
AGAATCAGCTCCCGGCGTTAGCTTACCTGGGCCCCCATCCCCACGACGCAGGCCTGCGAGCGAGCTTGCAATTGCCCTGACGCAGACACTACTTCTTTCAAGACCAGAGAATATTTTGCCTAATTACATCTCCAAAAAGAAAAACCGCATTCCAGCCCTAGCCAGAATGCGGTTTTTTTATCGAGACAAACGGTAATTAGCGCAGGTTACGCGCACCTTGCACCAGCAGGTTTACCTCATTGTTCAGCACTTCAACGAAGCCCTGATCAATCGTAAAGGTGAAAGACCGGGCATCAGCAGCCTGGGACTGCGCGTTGGTCTCTTCGTCGAAGAAGGTGTAGGCATCGCCGGCAGTCTGCAGCGTCACGGTACCGCCCGTGAGGGCGGACACCAGCGGCGCGTGATTATTCAGCAGCTGAAAGGATCCTTCCACACCGGGCAGACTTACACTGACGATGGGGCCGGTGAAGATCGTGCGGTCGGGGGTAAGAACGGAGATTGTCATAGTCATTAGTCTTTTGGACTATCGATGTTTTGTCCTGCTGGTACCAAGTCAGTTTTTCCTGCATTGATCCCGGCAGCCCAATAAATCAATAGACTAATTAGGCTTTTGCGAGTTCCGCTTCGCCCTTGGCGATGGCGTCTTCAATGGTACCAACGAGGTTGAAGGCAGATTCGGGGTACTTATCCACTTCACCGTCAATGATCATGTTGAAGCCTTTGATCGTGTCCTTGATGTCTACGAATACGCCCTTAAGGCCGGTAAACTGCTCCGCCACGTGGAAGGGCTGAGAAAGGAAACGCTCTACCCGGCGGGCGCGGGAAACGACCAGCTTATCTTCTTCGCTGAGTTCGTCAAGACCAAGGATGGCGATGATGTCCTGCAGTTCGTTGTAGCGGGCCAGGATGTTGATCACGCGCTGGGCAGTGTTGTAGTGCTCGTCACCGATGATAGCGGGGTCGAGGATCCGGCTCGTAGAGTCAAGCGGGTCCACGGCGGGGTAGATACCTTTGGAAGCAATTTTACGGTTCAGTACCGTCGTTGCGTCAAGGTGAGCGAAGGTCGTTGCCGGAGCCGGGTCCGTCAAGTCATCCGCAGGTACGTATACGGCCTGTACGGAAGTGATGGAACCACGCTTGGTGGAGGTAATCCGCTCCTGCATCAGACCCATTTCCGTCGCCAGGGTTGGCTGGTAACCTACGGCAGAAGGCATCCGGCCCAGCAGTGCCGATACTTCGGAACCGGCCTGGGTGAAACGGAAGATGTTATCAACGAAGAAGAGGATATCGCGGCCGCCGGTAGGGTCACTCAGGTCACCGTCACGGTAGTATTCTGCGATGGTAAGACCAGAGAGGGCTACCCGCGCACGGGCTCCGGGAGGCTCGTTCATCTGGCCGAACACGAAGGTCGCTTTGGAGTCTTCCAGCTCCTTCATGTCCACCTTGCTGAGGTCCCAGCCGCCTTCTTCCATGTCGTGCATGAACTTCTCACCGTACTTGATGATGTTGGATTCCAACATCTCACGGAGCAGGTCATTACCCTCACGGGTACGCTCACCAACACCGGCGAATACGGAGATACCTTCGTACCCTACGGCGATGTTGTTGCCCCGTTCCTGGATCAGTACCGTCTTGCCTACACCGGCACCACCGAAAAGACCAATCTTACCCCCTTTAGTGTAAGGCTCGATCAGGTCAATTACCTTGATCCCCGTGAAGAGGGGCTCTTTCTCCGTCGCCAGGTCTTCGAACTTGGGCGGTGCGTTGTGGATGGGGCGGGCGTCAGCACCTTTTGGTACGGCAGGCATACCATCAATTGGCTCACCTACTACGTTGAAGAGACGGCCTTTGATCGCATCACCTACGGGCATCGCAATGGCGCGACCGGTATCAGTGACTTGCGTACCACGGGTAAGACCGTCAGTAGCTTCCATAGAGATGGTCCGGACGGAATCTTCCCCAAGGTGCTGCTGCACTTCCAGGACGATGATTTCTCCGTTAGGACGAGTGATCTCAAGGGCGTTAAGAATCGCAGGAAGGGCGTTGCCTTCTCCGCTGAAATCTACGTCGACGACAGGACCGATGACCTGCTTTACTTTACCGATATTTGCCATGTAGCTATGCTTGTTGGTACGGGTGGGTTGCTAATTGAGCCGCAAAAGTACGAAGGTTTAACGAAGTGGGCAAGGAAAATTTACGGTGATTTAGCAGAAGCGTTGCCGGAGTTGCCGGGGGGCCGGTAGTTCCAGCCCGAAAAGACAATTTTCATCTCCCCAGCCCCGCCAGCGCCCCAATTATGAGGGACAATGATAAGCAGGCGCGGACGCAGGTGCGGGGCAGGTACTGGAAGAGAGCCAGGAGATGAACCCCGGACCCTTATCCAAAAGAATATCCTTACCAACTCCAGTAGTCCCTTACCTGCTTGCGGTTGATACCTTCCCAAAACGGACCAAAATCCCGCTGATATATGGGCCGGCTGATTATTGGTTCCCCTGCACGTATAACGACGAAATTCCCCTCTTCTGTAATCGTGATTAAGTCATCTTTATGGATTATGCTCATTCCACCTTCCACAATTTTAGCCCTGCTACCGGAAGAAATCAAATAAAATTGACCTCCGTCATAAGCTGTGACGGGATAACGTGGTCCGATAATTGTATCCAGGTTAAGGTATAAGATCCCCGCATTACCATTTATTTCTTCAAGATGATGTACGCGGCCGACTAAGGTCGTCGACCAACTGGTCCGAAAAGCGCTCGCCCTCTGGCGGTCAGCATAGATGGCATAAAAGAAATAGCCTAACGTGCCGAGACACATCACCAGGAAGAAAATCAGTTGCGGAGACTTGGTAAGCTTATGCAAGCGTAGCTGTTGATTGCAAGGATAAAGTAGTGCCTGACTATACTCGCATCTAAGGAAGTCATTTTTGGGCGTTCTGCTATCAAGGCGGAAAGTACGAACTGAATCCGAGTTAAAACTGATTTTAGCCCCGAACCCTACCTTCAAAAGCAAAGACGGTTTGCCCTTCAACTTCCTCTGCACCTGCGGCCGCGCCTTTTTAATAATGTAGACACACTTGAAGAAACAGTCTTTGCAACCCGCAACCCGCACCTCGCAACCCGCACCTCGCAACCCGCATCTCGCTAGATCACCCCCAGCTCCTTCCCTACCTTCGTAAACGCGGCTACGGCCTTTTCCAGGTGTTCGCGTTCGTGGGCGGCAGAGATTTGCACCCGGATGCGGGCCAGGTCTTTCGGAACGACGGGATAGAAGAAACCGATGACGTAGATGCCTTCGTCCAGAAGTTTATTCGCAAAAGTCTGCGAGAGCTTGGCATCGTACAACATGACCGGAACGATGGGGTGCTCGCCGGGAACGATGTCGAAGCCGGCCTGAACCATGGCCTCGCGGAAGTACTGCGTATTGGCTTCGAGCTTATCCCGCAGCTCCGTGGAAGCGGAAAGAACGTCCAGTACCGCAATGGAAGCCCCGACGATGGCCGGTGCCAGGGTATTGGAAAAAAGGTAGGGGCGGGACCGCTGCCGCAGCATGTCCACAATTTCCCGGCGGGCGGCCGTAAAGCCGCCGGAGGCGCCACCGAGTGCCTTACCGAAGGTACCCGTAATGATGTCCACCCGCCCCATCGCATTACGGTATTCGTGGGTGCCGCGGCCGGTTTTGCCGACGAAGCCCGTGGAATGGCATTCGTCCACCATCACCATGGCGTCGTACTTCTCGGCCAGGTCACAAATTTTATCGATTTGCGCAATAACGCCGTCCATGGAAAAAACGCCGTCCGTCGCAATCAGGCGGCGCCGGGCGCCCTGGGCGGCCTGCAGCTGGGCTTCCAGATCCGCCATATCGTTGGATTTGTAGCGGTACCGTGCCGCTTTGCAGAGGCGAATACCGTCGATGATCGAGGCATGGTTGAGGGCATCGGAAATGATTGCATCTTCCTTGCCCAGAATGGGTTCAAACAGGCCGCCGTTGGCATCGAAGGCCGCCGCGTAAAGGATGGCGTCTTCCATCCCCAGAAAGTCGGCAATTTTCCGCTCCAGCTCCTTGTGGATATCCTGGGTTCCGCAGATGAACCGTACGGAGGACATCCCGAAGCCGTGGGTATCAATAGCAGCTTTGGCCGCCTCAATCACCGCCGGATGGGAAGACAAGCCGAGGTAGTTATTGGCGCAGAAATTCAGTACTTCCTTTCCGGAAGTCGTGGCAATTTCGGCTGCTTGCGGCGTGGTAATGATCCGCTCTTCTTTATAAAGGCCAGCCGCTTTGATTTCGGCGATTTCGGTTTGCAGGGAGGTACGGGTATCCGTAAACATAATTGGTTATTTTTAGAGGTTGGTCAAATTATTGCGGGCAGACGGGTTGTTCCCGTTTCGGCAGCATTTCGCGGCCTAGCCGGCCAGCTGCACGGAGTAGCGGGCCTCCAGGTGTTGCAGCATGTCTGCCGTCATGCGGTCCAGGTCATAGGCGGGTTCCCAGCCCCAGTCCTGCCGTGCCTGGGAGTCGTCCAGGCTTGCGGGCCAGCTGGCTGCGATTTCCTGCCGGAAATCCGGCGCATAACTTGTTGTGAAGTCGGGTTTATGCCGTTGTATGGCTTGCACCAGCTCGGCCGGGGTGAAACTTAAGCCGGCTACATTGTAGGAAGTCCGCACGGAAAGTTGTTCGGCGGGGGCAGCCATTAATTCCAGGGTTGCCCGGATGGCGTCGTCCATGTACAGCATCGGCAGGCGGGTTTCGGGGGCCAAAAAGCAGGTATACGGTTTATTCTGGGCCGCATAGTGGAAGATATCGACGGCGTAATCCGTCGTGCCGCCACCGGGCATGGAAGCATGGCCAATGATTCCGGGATAGCGGATGGACCGTACGTCCACCCCGTATTTCTGATGATAGTACTGGCACCAGCTTTCTCCGGCCACCTTACTGATGCCGTAGACAGTGGTTGGCTGCATGACCGTATCCTGGGGGGTATTTTCCCGGGGCGTTTGGTGTCCGAAGACAGCAATGGTACTGGGAAAAAACAGCCGTTGTTTACCGGCACGAACCACCTCAAGCACGTTGAGCAAGCCGTTCGTATTCAGTTCCCAGGCTACTTTGGGTACTGACTCCCCCCTGGCGGACAGGATAGCGGCCAGGTGATAAATCTGGGTAACGCCATGTTTTCTGGTGATTGCTTCCAGACGCTCCTGGTTCATGATGTCCAGTACCTCAAAGGGGCCGTCCGTTGCCGCTCCGACCTGAATATCGGAAGCAATAACCCGCTCCACTCCGTAATGATCCCGTAGTTGCCGGGTGAGTACCGATCCGATTTGTCCATTCGCCCCAATGACGAGAATGGTGTCTTGCTGCATGCTGACTTTTGGTTTTACTTGGTTAGAAACAAAGCCGGCGGGCGCTCTGGAAAGCATCGGTAGCAAGGACACTGACTGAAGGCCGGAGGTGGTGGTGCCGGGGTACTGCAAATCTAAAAGTAAAATCGACACCCTAAGTTCAATTTTGCGCTTACGGGCAACGAAGTCGGGAGCTGAAAGGCCGCAATGGCAATAAAATTCACCAGTATGACCGCGCTTTATCCTCCATAGCGATCCCGGTTTTGCGCAGACGCCGTTCGAAATGCCCCGGGAATAGCTGTTTTAACACCAATGTTTTGGTTTTTTTCTGCTTTGGAGGGTAAGATTCTCGCCGGACCACGATCTTACGGTAGACTTTCATCGCTAAATCATCCCGATTATGCCGAACCTTTACCGCCTCTCTTTCACTATCCTCTTACTTTTCACCTCCCTGTTCAGCCTGCAGGCCCAGGGGGAGCAATTCCCTCCAGACACCCTTTGCCTGATGGCCGGAGGGCCGGGTTTCAACGTTGTCCTCGACGACTTCCCTGCCGGACTGGAGTACTTCATCGAAGCGCAGTCTACGGAATGTTACCGGATTGATGAGGCCGGTACCGTCTCCGTCCCCGAAGGGGTTGACGGGGAACGCTGTTGCGGCCCGCAACCCAAATTCTTCGTCAGTGTCTTCACGCAAGGTCCGGATGGAATACCACAATTCCTGTACCGCCAGGAAGTAAACCTGGAAATCAAGTGCCCCAAACCGGATTGTGGCTTAGTAGACCTGGAGAGCATTCCTCAACCAGACTCCACGCAGAACCCGGACGAGCCACAGAACATCCCCTGCATCAACGCCTGTGAAAACAGCACGGCCACCTACCTGTTTAGTGAAAACCCCGCGCTGGATTACGTTTGGTCCGCCACGAACGGCTCGGTTGACCCATTGCCGGGCCTTCCCGGACAAATTTCGGTTTCCTGGGGCCCGCTGGGCGCCGCCGGACTTTCCGTAGACATATTCGACAACAACGGGAATTTACTGACTACGCGTAGTTGGTGCGTTACCCTTACCGAAGCACCCATCGCCGACTTTACGGCCACAAGTGTCGCCTGTCTTGATCAGGACGTTTACTTCACCAACACCTCCAGCGGAGCTGCCGCATCTTATGACTGGGATTTTGGCGACGGTAACACCGCCCAAAACGTTGCCACGCCCACCGTGGCCCACGCCTACAGCAGCCCCGGAACCTACTCCGTCACCCTGGTAGCCACCTCGAACGGCGGATTGAACGCAGACGGCAGCCAGGCCTGCTGCTGTGTAGACAGCATCAGCTACGACATCACCATCGACCCCGATCCGGGACCCGGAATTTTCTGGATTTCCACCCTCTGTGAAGGGGACACCACCAAGTACTGGACGGACGCCACCAATTGTGGCACCTACAGCTGGGACATCAGCGCCAACGGCACCATCACCAGCGACCCTACCCTTGACACCATTATGGTCGTCTGGGGGGCCGGGCCTTCCGGCACGCTCGAACTGGAGGTGAGTGGTTGCGACTCCACGTACTGTCCGTCGCCTTCCGTTGCCGTCGTCCCCATCATTTCCACAAATGGGGTCATCAGTGGCCCGATCGAAGTCTGCGGCGGCGAAACGGCCAACTACGCCTTACCCAAATGGATGACGACAACCTATGCGTGGGTCCTGCCGGATGGCGGCACCCTGAACGGGCCGGCCACTGGCCATCAGGCCAGCATAACCTGGCCAACGACACCCGGAACGTACCAGATAGTGGTGGAGTACGGCAGTGAATTCCTGGCCGGTCTGCCCGGTCACGAGGGAAATGACTGCTACGGCCGGGCGGTGCTCGACGTAACGGTACTCGGCAATTTCAGCCTGACGGCGGCCCCCAGCCCCGCCTGTGTCGATGGCAGCACTTTCTTTAATGCCTTCAGTGATATCGGTCCGGCCACTTTCGATTGGTCCGTCACCGGATTTCCGGGTCTCGACGCATTTGGTCAGCCCAATTACAACGTCAACTGGTCCGACCTTCCGGGGCCGGGCGTCTATACCATCACGGCGGCGGTAACGAACCCGGGTGACTACTGCGTAGCCACCAAAAGCATCAGTGTGGTGGTGAAGGACGCTGTCGACCCGGTCATCATCGGACCTGATGATTACTGTATTGGTGACCCCGTGGTCTACTCTATCCTCAGCCCTACCCCCGGC
>JAUIIF010000207.1 GCA_030431945.1 Bacteroidia bacterium
GATGCAGAGATTGCTGCTGCTGACGCCCTCGACGGTGATGCTTCTACTCCCTACCAGCCAAACGCTGCACCTGGTCGCTTCCGCTGGGCAGACGTAGACAGCTACGATCCTGAAACCGGTGAGCTTACCGGTCAGCCAGACGGACTCATCAATGATGCTGACATCTCCATCATTGGTAGCCCACACCCTGACCTGACTGCTGGCCTGAGCATCGGTGCCGAGTACAAAAACTTTGATTTCACCGCCTTCTTCTTCGGAAGCTTTGGTAATCAAATCTTTAACTCCACCAAGCAGTTTACCATCTTCCGTCAGTTCGATACGAATGCTGACCAGCGTCTCGTTACCGATACCTGGACGCCACAGAACCCGAACACGGACCTTCCTGCACTGGACATCAACGACACCGAAAGCCGTCGTCCTTCTTCCTTCTACGTTGAAGACGGTTCTTACATCCGTCTTACGCAGTTGCAGTTGGGGTATACTTTACCCAGTAGCTTCGGTAACGGTGTACTGAGCAACCTGCGTTTCTACGTACAGGGCCAGAACCTGTTCACCATCACCGACTACTCCGGCCTGGACCCTGCGCTGTCTTCTTTCGGCACGGGTAACTCCGACGCTGATGACCTCTTCATGGGCGTGGATTTTGGCAATTACCCTACGAACCGTATTATTATGTTCGGTGTAAATGCTGCATTCTAAACCTAAACTATCACCAATTATGAAATCATTAATAAAATTTTCCGTCCTGTTGGGGCTCTGTGCCTTGGTCTGGACTTGTAACGAGGATGAATTCCTCAATACGCCTCCTCAGGGCGTACTTTCTGCTGATAACCTGACCGCACGGGAGGGTATCGACGCCGCCCTCATTTCTGCCTACTCACGGGTCGATGGCTGGGCAACTGACTGGGGTCAGGATGGCTGGGGCATGGCCGGATCCAACTGGGTCTTCGGCTCCGTTACCAGTGATGACACGCATAAAGGTTCCGAGCCTGCGGATGGTGTATCCATGCAGCAGATCGAACTTTTCCAGTGGCGCCCTTCCCAGGCTGAGCTTCAGGGAAAGTTTGTAGCTCTCTATGACGGTATCCGTCGCGCGAACGAAACCATCAGCCTGATTAATGGTAACGAGACGCTCTCCGACGAAGACCGTAACCGCCTGACGGGTGAGGCACTCTTCCTCCGCGCCCACTACCTGGCCGATGCGCACAAAGTATGGGGCAATGTTCCTTACTTCGATGAAACCGACGTAGACTTCCGTAAGCCAAATGACCAGGACATCTACCCCCTGATCATTGCTGACTTCGAGCGTGCCGCCAGCCTGCTGCCGGAAACGCAGAACGAAATCGGCCGTGCCACCAGCGGTTCCGCCAACGCCATGCTTGGTCGTACCCTCATGATGTCCCGGAACTACTCAGCGGCTAAGACGGCCCTGGACAAGGTGGAGAACTCCGGCCGCTATGCGCTGCAGGATTGCTACCACGACATCTTCTCCTCTGCCGGAGAAAATGGCTCTGGTATGATCTTCTCCAGCCAGGCTTCTGCCAATGACGGTAACCCTGACGGTGACAACGCCAACTTCAGCCAGCGCCTGGCCAACCCACACGGTGGTTCTCCGATCGGCTGTTGTGGTTTCCACCAGCCAACGCAGAACCTGGTTAATGCTTACCGGACTACAGCAGAAGGTCTTCCCCTCCTGGACAACTCTTCTGACAACAACCCGACTGCAGATGAGCCGATCGATCCACGTCTTGACTGGATTGCCGGCCGTGATGGCGTACCTTACCTGAACTGGGGTACCCACGCTCCTTCCTGGATTCGTGACCGTGGCTACTCTTCGGAGTACAGCCCGAAGAAATTCATCCAGGCCGTGGAGGAATCTTCCAACGTTGGTTGGGTAGGTAACCAGCTCTCCCCCATCAACGTTCCACTGATCCGCTACGCTGACGTCATCCTGATGCTGGCCGAAATCGACGTGGAAAATGGTGACCTGGAGGCCGCTCGTGCCAAGGTTAACCGTATCCGTGCCCGTGCAGGTAACTGTGCCCAGGGTGCTGATGAAGTACCGGTTCCACTGGATGATCCAAGTACCAGCCACGCTAACTACGTGGTCGGCACCTACGATGATGCCTGGACCGATCAGGATGCTGCCCGCGAAGCAGTTCGTCTTGAGCGCCGCCTTGAGCTGGCCATGGAAGGACACCGTTTCTTCGACCTGAAGCGCTACGGTGAAAGCTACATGATCAACACCATGACGGCTTACTTCAATTCGGAGCAGAACCGTCGTGTATTCCTGGCTCAGGCAGAAACGCCTGCTTCCCGGCACATGCTGTTCCCCATCCCGACGGCCGCTATCCAGCAGTCCCTTGTTGATGGTAACCCGACCCTGCGCCAGAATCCAGGATGGTAATCGTGCTTAGCACGTAACCGTCCCTGCGATAAGGGAATGAGCCCTCCGGCGGATAATATCCGACCGGAGGGCTTTTTTTATGCCAGATGTCATTGCTTACCAATAGCTTTGTCGCCCATCGTTTTCCACAATTCAGTTTTCATGAAGCATGTTTTCTTCTCTTCAATAGCCGTCTTGCTATTACTTTCCACTTCGGGGTGCGGCTTCGAAGAAGACACCTGGCTCCTGGAAATCCCGAGCATCGGCTCTTCCTCCTCCCCTGCAGCCACAGACCTTAACGGTGACGGAATTCTTGACCTGGTCATCGGTGGCGGCGGCAGGGAATTTACCACTACCGCTGCGGCCGTCACCGCAGTGGATGGCAACAATGGGGAAGTACTCTGGAAAGCTGAAGGTCATAATCAAATGGTCGGTTCCGCCATTTTTCAGGACATCACCGGAGATGACGTCGAGGATGTTTTCATCGGCGGACGATCCGCCATGCTTTTCGCGCTGGAAGGAACTACCGGGAAGAAATTATGGGAATTTGCCCCGTACGACCCGACCAGGAGTTACGTGAACGATACGACGGTCCTCAATTTTTTTAACCCACAGTGGATCAATGACGTCGACCAGGACGGTACGGACGATTTGCTGACGGCCTACGGCGGATTCGTCAAAGCCGAAAGAGGAAACGCCGACCGCCCCGCAGGTTACTTACTGATCATCAGTGGTAAAACGGGGAAAACAATTGCTAAAGCCCGGATGCCGGATGGAAAAGAGACCTACATGTCCCCGCTGGTCCACGATTT
This sequence comes from Bacteroidia bacterium, assembly GCA_030431945.1. Classification (GTDB taxonomy): domain Bacteria; phylum Bacteroidota; class Bacteroidia; order Chitinophagales; family Saprospiraceae; genus Neolewinella. The sequence continues at coordinate 3,199 of JAUIIF010000207.1, forward strand.
TGGTCAGGGCGCAGAAGTGATCTTCGGCACCGGCGGTGAGGATATTAACGGTGGGCTTTACCGGGTAAAGCTCGGCCAAGTCCTGGAGGAAGACCTGAGCAAAGCCGTCAAAATTCTTGATGGAGCAGCCAAAGGATTCATTGCCCCCCCCGTGCTGGCGGATATTTCTAAAGACGGGATTAAGGACGTGATCATCTGTACGGTTGACGGTCGGCTGGTCAGCATTGACGGCAGTAACAACCAGGTTATCTGGACCGCCATCCCGGGAGGAGATTTCGATACTTACACCATGCCCGGTCCCGGCTTCTTCACCGGAGACGACGATATTCCGGACTTTTTCGCAAGCTTTGGCAAAGGTCCCTGGCCCGATACGGAGTACACCCTTCACCTACTTGTTGACGGCAAAAACGGGGAGGTCGTCTTTTCCGACACCCTCGGCACGTTTCAGTACGCCTCTCCCCTGGTAGCCGATTTTACGAATGACGGCCGTCAGGATGTCCTGCTGGCCATAAATTATAAAACCCAACAGGACGTCCTGGGGGATATGACCGACTTCTACGCCAATGGACTGTACGTTTATCCCGGGGGACAAGGGAAAGCCCTCCAGGCCTTCCAACCTCTTCTTGGCTCCAATCTCGGTTCTACGCCCTTGTTAACGGACCTTGACCACGACGGTTACATCGACATCATCACCGCTTACATGGGGGATGCCCGCAACTTTTACTCCTTTAAAAACCTGGTTGTACAACGCCGCGAGATCAGCCGCCAGGCTAGCGCTATTTCCTGGGGTGGCTACATGGGCCCGGCAGGCAAAGGCATCCTGGAATAACCACCGATTATGCAGAAATTACTAATCCGGGGAGGTGTACTCGCTTTACTTTTTACCGGCTATCAGTGTGCAAGAGAAGATCCACACGCCGCCGGCCGGCAGTTAGCCCAGACTTACTGCAGTACCTGTCACCTGGTACCGGAACCCACGGACCTTACCCGCGAGCTGTGGATTACGGAAGTACTTCCCCTGATGGGTGCATTTTATGGCATCTACGGAAACAAACCACGGCAAGAGTACCTGAAAAACGAAGCAGAAAGCGGGTACTTACAGCACGTTTACCCCCTTGAGCCCTTACTTGACAGCAGCGAGTGGGCCGCCATTCGCAATTACTACGTTGCCGAAGCACCGGATGTCCTCGCTAAACCGGCTGAAAAACCGACGCTCCTCGAAATGGACCAATTCGAGGTAAAAGCGGTTCCCAGGGAAGCGAATGACCGTTTCCCCCTCTTCACCACCATGATCACGCTTGACACCGTTAACGGGCACATCCTGGCGGGCGGGCGGGTTGGCCGGCAGGGGATTCTCCGTCGTTTTTCGCGCGATCATCAGTGTCTGGATTACCGGCCCCTCAGCTCCCCACCAACGCAGTTTTTACCACAGGAACAGCTTATTCTGCAAATGGGAAGCCTGACCCCGTCCGACGTACCGCAGGGCCAACTGAGCCAACTGGAAGATTCGCTGACCAGCCGGACGGTACTGGATACGCTGCTGCGCCCGCTCGACGTCGTCGACGTCGATTTAGACCTGGACGGACAAAAAGAACGAATCATCGCCGAATACGGGAATATGACCGGCCGCCTGCGGGCCTTCCACCAGCATAAAACGGTCAGCACCCTCTCCACCACCCCGGGCGCGCTTCGCCTCAGAATAGCGGACCTGGACCAGGACGGTCATGACGACCTGCTCGTCCTTTTCGCACAGGGTGATGAACGGATTGAAGTCTACTACGCGCGCCCTGGCCAAGCCAGTCGCCAAAGGCTTTTACGCTTCCCCCCGAGTTACGGCTCTTCCGATTTGGAGATAGTGGATTTTGACCAGGATGGTGACCTGGATATCATCTACACCAACGGAGACAACTATGACTACCAGCCGATTCTGAAGCCCTACCACGGGATTCGCCTGTTTATTAATGATGGAGCGGCGCAATTCACCGAATCCTGGTTTTATCCATTTGACGGGGCCTACGGCGTGGAAGTAGCCGATTTTGACGGTGACGGAGACCAGGATATTGCCGCCATCGCCTATTTTGTCCCCCCCGCCCAGCGGGCACTCTACAGTTTTGTGTACCTCGAACAGCAAGCTCCCCTCCAATTTCAGCCTTTCGGGCTGGTAAAAGCCCGGGATCAGTACTTCATTTGTCTGAGTAAGGGGGACATTGATCAGGACGGAGATCAGGATTTGCTTATTGGTAATTTTGCCGGCTACCTGCCCGACGGCGCAGCGGCCGGCAGAAACGTCCCTGCCAACGCCCCCGTTTACCTGTGGCTGAAAAACGTTGCCCAGGACCAATAAACCAGGGCAACGGACCAAGGTAAACCCGGCCGGCTGAGTATTGCCATCGATTGCACCTGCGGTCGCGCCAAAAATGCCTGCTGGCAAACAGTATCTAAGCCCGCCAAACCAAGGATTTCCTGATCGATTGCGTATTTTGGGGCCACAAATTATCTACATGCGTTTTATCAGTCGATTATCCCTTTTTGCAGCATTTGTTTTGGTTCCGTTTTCTTCCTGCAGCGACGGAGCAGGCACGCCAAAAGCCCCGCAAAACGCTACATTTCAGGCACTTGACGTTAACACAACCGGAATAGACTTTCAAAACACGGTGGAAGACGGGGAGGAATTCAACGTCCTCTCCTACCGTCTTTTTTATAACGGTGGCGGCGTCGCCATTGCCGACCTGAACGGCGACGGGCAGAACGACCTCTATTTTGTTGCTAACCAGGGCCCGAATAAACTGTACATCAACGACGGCAACCTGCGTTTTCACGAAGCAGAGGGCGCGGCCGCAGGTGCCATGAAGTGGTCTACCGGCGTCACTGCCGTTGACGTCAATGCAGACGGCAAACTGGATCTCTACGTTTGCAACTCCGGCGATACGGAGCAAAGACAACGCAGCAATGAACTCTTCATTAACCAGGGTAACGATGCTGACGGCAATCCCATTTTCCAGGAAATGGCCAGTGCCTACCAGCTCGCGGATGAAGGGTTTAGCACCCAGGCCGCTTGGTTTGATTACGACAAGGATGGTGACCTGGACGTGTACCTGCTGAACAATTCTTACCTCAATCCGGAAAGTCTCAACCCGAATGGAGAAAACCGGAGGATCCGGGATGTCAACGGCGGCGGCGATAAATTACTCCGCAATGACGCGGGGCCTGACGGCCATCCGGTTTTCACCGACGTAAGCGAAGCCGCCGGAATCTTTGGCAGCAAAGTCGGCTTCGGACTCGGCTCCGGCCTCGGCGACGTTAACGGTGACGGCTGGACCGACCTGTACATCAGTAACGACTTTTGGGAAAGAGACTACCTCTACCTCAATCAACGGGACGGCACCTTCAAAGAAGAACTGATCGGGCGTATCGACCACGTCTCCATCTCCTCCATGGGCTCCGACGTGGGAGACCTTGACAACGACGGTGACGTGGAAATCTTCAGCACGGATATGCTGCCTTCCGACAACCAGCGCCTGAAAGCTTCCACCCTCTTCGACACCTACACCACGGAAGCCATCAAGTTTGATGCCGATTACCACCACCAGATTTTACAAAACTGCCTGCAGGTGAATGACGGTACCGGGCACTTTATCGAGACCGGACATTACAGCGGCGTCAGTGCCACGGACTGGAGCTGGGGCGCCCTGATCTTTGACATGGACAATGATGGACTCAAGGACTTGTTCGTAGCCAACGGCATTTACCGGGACATCATGGACCTTGACTTCGCGGAGTTTCTGGCCAACAAAGAAAAAGTAGAGGAAATGGTACGCCGCAACGGCCGGTATGACTGGCGTGATTTTGTGGCGCTGCTCCCTCATAATGAGCAGGTAAACTATGCCTTCATCAACGAAGGGGACCTGCGCTTCTCCAACCAGGCGCAGTCCCTCGGCCTGGGCGCCCCCACCTACTCCGGCGGGTCCGCCTACGGCGATCTTGATGGTGACGGAGATCTTGAACTCGTGGTCAATAACGTCAATCAGCCCGCTGGCATCTATAAAAACCAGAGTTCCGAAAAAGGCAAACATCACCTGACCGTGAGGTTACGCGGCCGGGCGGATAACCCCCTGGGCGTAGGGGCAAAGGTACGGGTTACTGCGGGGGGTACGACGCAGTTGCAAGAGCAATTCCCTTCCCGCGGCTACCTGAGTTCTTCAGCACCTGACCTGGTTTTTGGCCTGGGCGAGACGACGGCCATCGAGGAACTTTCGGTAGAATGGCCCGATGGTACTGTCAGCAGCCTCACGGCGCCGACTATTGACGAAGTAGTAACGATCAGCCAGGAGGCAGCCACCAAAAGCACCCCTGCAAAA
>JAUIIF010000208.1 GCA_030431945.1 Bacteroidia bacterium
TCTTTGCCCGTTGTCACCAGCACGTTCGGCAGGTTCCGGCTGGCGTACCCGAGGTAGCTCATGCGCAGGGTGTGCCGGCCGGGGGGGACTTCCGTAAACGAGAAAAAGCCCTCCAGGTCCGTGGTGGTTCCTTGTATTGGTTCCACACTGATGAGTGCTACGGTGGCCCCCACCAGCGGCATTTCCGACTGGCCGTCAGTAAGGTACCCCTTGACCGTCTGGGCGGTAAGACTGAGAGAGAGCGCCAGGAGTAAGACCAGGCCGAGGATTACTTTACTGATTAAATTGGCTCCCCGGAAAGTGTTGAATGGTGGCATCATTATCTTTTTGTTGCCACAAAGGAGCGGGGGCGCGGCCGCAGGTGCCAGCACTGGACGGATGAACCATCGTATCCATCGGGTGAGTCGTCAGGTGCCGCGGCCGTCAGCGCGGCAGTTTTACCTTTTCCTCGCTGAGGTGCTTCAGGAGTAGCGGTGTTTCCTTGTCTTTCGGGAGCCGGAACGGCTCCCAATCCACCGTTAGCGGCCAGGTTACTTCCTGCGTCCCCCCCAGGGGATGGGACATTTCCAAAAAGAGCTCCCAGGCAAAACCCAGCCCCTCCTGGGTGGTTACCGTCGGTGGCAGTCCTTGCTTCGGCCAGGGCAATACCGCTTCGTACAGGTGGTCTTTGCGGCGGGCCACTTCGGCAAATGCAAAAGATTGCTGAAAACTGGTGGTACGGGTCAGCCCTTCACTTTCAGCAGCGGCGTCAGCCAGCCGCCGGTTCTTACTTTGCCGCCGGCTTCGTAGAAATAAGCCTTCTTTTTACGGATGATGACGGGTTTACGGCGGGGGGTACGGTCTTCATCCACCGGTAGCGTAATGTCCAGCTCGAAGGTCGTTCCCGCCGGCAGGGGCAGCCAGGCGATTTCGTTAAAACCGTACGTAAGGACACCAATCCTGGCGGGCCTTTCGCTCGCCGGCAGCCGGAAAGTACCGTCTGCCCGCGGCAGTAATTGCCGTTTTACCCGGCGGGCGAAAGCACAGTGCCGGACGATGGTATCGCGGACAAGGTTAAGCCCCTTACGCGGCTTATCGAGGTAAATCGTCACTTGCTCCAGGGGGTGATCCGTCGTCCTGGCCAGCGTATCTCCCGCATACCATTGCACCGTACTGTGCAGGTGAAGGGTCAGGGAATCCCTGGGGGCAGCAGCTTTCTCTACGGGCGTAAGCCGGACCTGCGGCCGCAAGGGGGCTTTCTCGGGGTTCAGCCATACGGTATCGCCGGTAGCGGACCATACGCCAGTGGAAGTGAAGGACCGGAATTCGTTGGTAAAGACCGGGTCCGCTTGTTCGAGGGAAAACGTTCCGTTTTCCCGCAGTTCCAGTCGGGTAGTGGTGTAGCCCCCGAGGCCGTCGGCATAGACGCCCGCCAGTTGCTGGCCGTTCAGTCCGGCTGCAACACTGATAAAGAGAATGGCGTACAGCAACGTTTTTTCCATGCTGATAAAACGCTGCTGCCAGACGAAAATTTTTCTTCCCTGTGCCATTTAGTCCCATCTTTGCACCAGCGGCCGCGCCCTCGGAACCGCTACTTATCTTATCCTTTACCGAACGTACTGAACATTCCCCCAAAAACTGACTTATCCTACCATGCGCAAATTTATCCTACTGCTCCTCCTGGCCATCACGGGCCACCTTTCCGCTCAGGAAGTTATCTCCGCCGAAGTACAGGCACCCGGCCTGGCCGTGGTCCTGAACATCGTTCTGCCCATCAACGTGGACTACAACGTAAGGAACTACCGGATTACGTACACCACGACGGATCCCTTTGGCCAGCCGGACACTGCGACCGGCCTGCTCTCCGTTCCGGACAACAACCAACTCGTTTTCCCGCTGGCCGTGTACAACCACGGCACCATTGCCAGCCGCGACCTCGCCCCCAGTGTGGAAGGCGTACGGGAGCGGTTGCTGATCAACGGGTTTGCGGGAAATGGATTCATAACGCTTGCGCCGGACTACCTCGGCCTGGGCGGCAGCGACGGCATTCACCCTTACCTGCACGCGGCGACGGAAGCCAGCGCCGGTCGTGATATGATCATCGCCGTCAAAAAATGGCTGGAAGCAGAAGGTATTGCGCAGAACGACCAACTGTTCATTACCGGCTACAGCCAGGGCGGCCACGCCAGCGCGGCCCTGCACCGCGAGCTGGAAGCGGGAACAACGGCGGACCTGGAAGTAACCGCGGCGGCCCATCTCTCCGGCGCCTACGACATCACGCCCCCCAACCCAATTCTGCTCGGGTTACGGGACGTGCCCTCCACCACCCTGGCCTTTTTCGTAAATACGCTGATTGGTTATGATTTTGCTTACAACCTGTACGGCGGCGTAGATTCCCTTTTTGTTGGCGACTACCTTACCGAAGCCCAACGCTTCGTTGCTGAAGAGACCGACTTGTACGAATTTGCCAACGAGCTGGATACCCTGTTACGAGATAACGGGGAAATTACCGGTGCCATGTTTGCGGACCCATTTGTCCTGGACGTGCTGGACAATGACACCACCCTGATCCAGGCTTACAACGATAATGATGTGTACGACTGGGCCCCCAACTCCCCTACCCTGATTTACTACTGTAATGCCGACGAGGTTGTCAACCCGGCCAATTCCTTTTTGCTTGATTCCGTTATGCGCGCCCGCGGTGCCGACCAGGTATTACTGGAAGACGGTGGTGCTTTAAATCACGGGGATTGCGCCATCCCTGCGGCCGTACGCACCCTTGAATTCTTCACCAGTTTCGCCAACGTTTATCCCGTCAGCCTCGGCGAACCGGTTGCCCGTCCGGAACTGATGCTGGTGCCTAATCCGGTGGCTGCCGGTACTGCCGTGCGCCTGGCGGGGCTCTCCGCCCGCCCGCACGACTACGTCATTTACGATCTTTCCGGTCGGCAGATTGTCGGCGGTCAGACTACGCTGGACGGGCAAATTTCCTTGCCCGCCGCACTACCCAGGGGGTGGAACGTACTGCGGGTTGGCCTGGAAGACGGTACTTCGGTCGTACGGCGGTTCCGGGTTGAATAACGGTCAGCCTACCTCAGACTGAGGGATCCGGCTCAGGCACAGACCGGTGGCGCGCGTGGCGGAGCAGCCTCCGGCTTACAGTACCAGGAGGTTGCAGCCGCGGACGTCGCTGGCGTCCATCCGGCCAAGCACTTCAAACGTACCATCCGGGTAGACGCGCCCGAGGTCATCGGTGGCAATAAAACTGATGGTATCCAGGTTGGCCAGGTCGATCAGGTTGAGCGCCCCCGTTTTCCCGGGGGCTACCTGGCTGAAGGGGTCGGTGATTTCCCTGGCCGCCACGCGCAGCGTGGCCGCGGGCACAAACCTACCATTCTGAGGCGCGTAGGCCTGGCTGAGCAATTCGGTCATCCCGTATTCCGAATGGATATGCTGTGCATGGAAGGCCCGGGCCAGGGTTGCATGCAAGGCTGCACGCGTTATTTCCTTACGTCGTCCTTTCATCCCCCCGGTTTCCATAATGATGCAGTTGCTGAGGTCATAGGGTAACCCCTCTGCCAGGTCCAGCAGCGCGAAGCTGACGCCGATCAGGAGCGGGCGAGGTCCAGTGTGGTTATGCTGTAGCCACGCCAGTTTTTTGTACAGCTCCCGAAAATTATCCAGGAAGAACCCGGAAAGTTCGTGTCCGGACTGGCGGATGAAATCGTCGGCCATAAAGACCAGACTCGAGCCGGTTCGCTCCAGGTAGGCTGGTAACAGGGCCAATACCGGCCGGCCGGCCAGGGGGCCGTACTGGGCTTCGAAAGCCCGCCGGGCGTTTTCCCGGTACCACTGCTCGTCGCGTAGCAGGTGTCTGCTCGTAGTAGTCCCGGTAGTGCCGCTGCTGGTAAAGGTGCGGGCGGGGCTCCAGGCCCCGGTTTGCAGGGCGTACTGCTTGAATAAAGCAATGGGCAGGTACGGAATGTCTGCTAACCGGCTAACGCCGGCGGGGTCAATACGCAACAATTCCAGAAACTGTGCGTAAATAAGATTGTGCGCTGCCTGGTAACGAAAAACGTCCAGGGCCAGGAGATCATAGTCCTCCTGATTTACGCCTTTGATTCGTTCCAGTAACTTTGCCCGCGCCATGCTGTTTGTTAGGTAAAATAGTCCGTCGGTGCCTCTAAAAACCGACAGCCCGCCGGGAGGTTGGCCAGACTCGATAAATTATCTTCTATGCGCTTCCGTCTGTTTACTGCCTGTGCCATTCTCTTCCTCGCGGTAGCCTGCGTTAATCCGCCGGAGTTCCCGAATGAGCCGGTGATTACTTTCGAGTCCCTGAATAAGACGCAGATCTATCAATTCACTAACGGACCGTTGGACAGCATCCAGATTCATTTTTCCTTTACCGACGGCGACGGTAACCTCAGCCAGCTCGATTCCGGTGCCGTAGATGTATTCCTGACGGACAGCCGTATTGGCCTTGAATCCCCCTTTCGCCTGCCCGCCATCCCTGCTGAAGGTACCGGCAATGGCATCAGTGGCGATATTTTTCTTAACCTGATCAATACGACCGGAGTCTGTTGTATTTTTAACAACCGGCTCTGCGCTGCAGACCCTTCCTACCCGGTCGATACTTTTACGTACACGATCCAGATTCAGGACCGGGCGGGTAACCGGAGTAATATCATCCGGACGGACGTAATTGAGGTGCTTTGTTTGGGGCAGTAGGCGGGTTACGGGTTACGAGTTGCGGGTTGCGGGTTACGAGTTGCGGGTTGCGGGTTACGGGTTGCGGGTTGCGGGTTGCGGCGGTAATTATTTCCTTGTTCATGACCTCCGACGTATTGGCCAACTACCGGGTTCCGGCCATTGGCGGTCGCTATTACCCGATAAAGTTGCTTACTTCGTCGGCTCCAAGGCCGGCAAACATCCAGCGCCCGGCATCCAGGTGAGTACCGTTGGGCAGGGTGAGCAGGTGGGCGGATTGCCCTAATTGTACCAATTTTTCGGTAAACCTTACGGAATGTGAATAGGGAACGGTGGCATCCCCGGTGCCGTGCAGTAGCAACCATTGCAACGAGGGGGCTGCTGGTGATAGGTTTGACCAGGGGTCCAGCTGCTGGTAGCGCCCGAAAATGATTTGTGGCCAGAGATTTCCAAGTACTAGTGGTCCGGCACAAAGCAATGCTTTCTGCGGACTGGCCGACCAACCGGCAGCCTGCCACCACTCCGGCTTTAAGGCTAATAATGCCGCCAGGTGTGCTCCGGCACTGATGCCTCCGACGTGCAAGTGCGTGACCGGCATTGGGGGACTTACCGCCGCGATTGCTTCCCGGCAATCTGCAACGATTCTATTCAGACCAACTACTGGTGGCCGGCGGTAACTGGGTAAAATAACCGTATAGCCACGTTGTAGCCAGGGGAGTGCCGCGGGGGTAAAAGTTTCCGGTTTCCCAAAAGTCCAGGCACCACCATGAAAATAAAAAGCATACTTTCCAGGGACAGGGCTTTCTCCCCGGAGGCACAGAAAGTACTGGCGGCTTTTTTTTCCGTAAAAAATTTTTTCCTCCGTCACTTTCATTTTCTTGCGGGCCTTTTGGCAGTCCGACCAGTACCGTGGCAGACTTAAGGCATTAAATAGCAAGGTATTGCGGTAATCCATTAGTTAGAAAAAGAGAGAACATCACGAATAGTTTACCCGTATTAAAGGGGCAAGCAAGGCGGAAATGAACCGCTTGGTATTATTTTTTTAAAAATTTTGTCCCCGCAAAAGTGACCCTTAGCCCAAAGTTGCGTCGGAAAAGCACTTGAAACGTCAAGAATTCACCTTTCCAGTTACTTAATGTTGTTTCTGATTTGGCGGTATAGGCCCTCACTCCGATATTTGTGTCGTCGTGCTGACACACCGAGCTATCGGCTTTAAATCCTATTCGTCAAATTTCTCTCAACAAGTCTGGATTCCAAGACCATCATTTTCAGTGCCACGCTACGTGTATCCCACTGAAATCATTCAACTACTTAGTAAAATCAACAACCATCCATTTATGAGACTCTTTTTATCTCTATTCGCCTTTTTGGTACTAGCTGCTACCAGCGTACAAGCCCAGGGCAACCTTCCTGCTAACCCTGACCCGAACAAGTGTTACGTTCGCTGTGTAACGCCTGATGTTTACCAGACGGAAACGGTACGCATTCAGACGGCTCCTTCCTACAAGCGTTTGAGCGTTATTCCTGCTACCTACAAGACCGTAACCGAGCGCGTTATGGTGAAAGAAGGTTACAAGCGTTACGAATTCGTTCCTGCTACCTTTACTACTGAAACGATTTCTTACGAGTCCAAGTCTCCCGGTGAGACGATGAACGTTACCTCTGCATCCTTCACTGATGCCACCGAGCGCGTACTCATCAAGCCGGAAGTTGGCCGTTGGGAAACTACTGCCTACGAAGGCTGTGAGTCTGACGACCCTAACGATTGTCAGGTTCTTTGTTACCGCACCTACGAAGCGGAGTACCGTACGGTACCGGTTCAGCGTCTGGCCAGCGATGCCAGCACGAGCTCTGCCCGCATCTCCGGCGAAACGTCTACCTACACCAAGCAGGTAGTTGCTACGCCTGCTGAAGTACGTACCATTGACGTAGAGCCTGTTTACGAAACCATCACCAAGCGTGTGGTTGACGTTCCTGCTTCCGTAAGCACGGAAACGGTACCAGCTGCCTACACGGAAGTTACTAAGGAAGTACTCGTAACCAAAGGTGGCCTGACCAGCTACGAGGAAATCGACTGTGAGCTGACCAGCTACAATGTACTGCCCATCAACTACGCTTCCGGCAGCGCTGCGCTTAACTCCACTGCCCGCCAGGTTGTTGATGACCGCCTGCTGAGCCTGCTCCGCGAGCGTCCGAACATCCGCATCCAGATCAACTCTCACACCTCCAGTGTTGGTTCTGCTGCTTCTAACCAGAGCCTTTCTGAGCGTCGCGCTCAGGGTGTAGCTGACTACCTGGTCAGCCGTGGCATCAACCGCAGCCGTCTGGTAACCCGTGGCTACGGTGAGAGCCAGCTGAAGAACCGTTGTGCTGACGGTGTTAACTGCTCCGAAGCTGAGCACGCTGTTAACCGTCGTACGGAGTTCCGCGTACTGAGCATCGACCAGTGATAATAACACGCCAGTTTACTGGCTTGTAAAAACTTTAAGCCCCCGGCCACATAAGGATGTGGTCGGGGGCTTTTTTTTGCACCATCAAACTTCCCCTGCACCTGCGGCCGCGCCCAACTGCCCGGCGGTCAAACCTGCCGCCGCGCCGGTCTGTAAGGAATAAAAGAGGTACCTGACTGGCGCGCGGGGAAATCGCCATCCACCGGGAACTGCCAATACCCGCTGCGACGAGCCTCTGGTAGTGGGATAAGAAATTTCCTGCCCCTTATGATCTTAGGTACCCCCTGATTTATTAGTGGCTTTACAGCTACCGGAACCGCAGGTTGAGTACACCGAGTACGGCCTCCTTCACGATAGAGCCATGCATTTTGCTGGCGCCGAGGACGCGGTCCGTAAAAATGATGGGTACTTC
>JAUIIF010000209.1 GCA_030431945.1 Bacteroidia bacterium
TTCAGCGACGGAACTCGCCTTTTTTCGCCTGCGGGCAAAGGGGGACCACTACTTCCACGCCCGTGCTTACTTATCCGCCTGGGAGGCTTTTTATGCTGCAGATCAGTTGCTGCCCGGCAGGCTGAAGGACCACGTGCCCTACAAACGGACCGGGATTTTGGTAGCGGGCACGAGGCTCGGCAGGCTACTGGCGGCAGCGCCGGCACTTAAGCTAACGCCGGCACAGCTAGCAGAGCGGGCATCATTTTTCGAACCACCGCCGCCGGCGGTGCCGGCCCTGCCGCAGATTGAAGTAAACCACCCCACGGGCAACCTTCGTATCCAGGGTGACCACGGTGTCCTGATTGAAGACGCGAGTGAAAGCTACCTGGAAGCCGCTTTTACAGACTTGCCCGCGCAAAGTGTTTACCGCCTCGAACTACGGTTTTGCCAGCTGCCCGGGGGGAAGTTGCCAAATGTTTTCTTTCGTTTTCCGCACCTGACGCACCTGACGATCGACACTTGCAACCTGGCCCGACTCACCAATAACCTGGCGGGATTTAAGCAATTGCGTCACCTCACCATTATCAATGCACCGAAGCTTACCGACTTGCCCCTGAAGCTGGGTGGCTTAACCTCCCTGCGGGCACTGACAATTGAGCGTAGCGGAATAACGGATATTCCATTCTCCATTCTGGCGTGTCGGGAACTGCAAACCCTCAGTATCAGCAACAGCCGCCTGACCTGCGTAAACGGTTTCCTGGGGGAGTTGCCGCAGCTGACGCACGCGGCTTTTCACCACAATCACCTGGAAGAAGTAGCGGAAGACTTCGTAGAAGCTGCTCACTTGAAAACCCTGGATTTGAGCAGTAACCGCCTGCAGGGCCTGCCGGACCGCCTGCATGCCCTCCACCGCCTGGAATTGCTGAACATCAGCCAAAATCCACTGACCAGCATCCCCGCCGGCATTCTTTACATGAATGCCCTGCACTACCTGAAGATCGACAGCAAAACCATTAACCAGTTGGCACACTACGCCAGTTTCAAAGCAGACTTGCGCAAAAAGATCAGCGCCGGAGAAGTCCGGTGGCAACAGTGGCAGGAACTTTGGTAGCTGACCGCCCGGAGACTACTCGACTTCGGCAATTACTTCAATCTCCACGGCAATGCCTCCGGGTAATGACCCCATGCCAACGGCGGCCCGGGCGTGTTTGCCTTTTTCACCGAAGACTTCCACCATGAGGTCGGAGAAGCCATTGATTACCTTGGAGTGGTCGGTAAAGTCCGGCGCAGCGTTGACCATGCCGTGGACTTTGACGATTCGCCTGACCTTATTCAGGTCGCCAACCGCCAGTTTCAGGGCGGCGAGTTGTTGCAGGCCCACGAGGCGGGCGGCGGCGTAGCCCTCTTCGACCGTCAGGTCCTGGCCGAGTTTGCCGGTTACGCGCGTGCCATCGGCACGCGTGGGGCCTTTGCCCGCCAGGAAGACTAAGTCGCCCGTACGGACGGCGTGGACGTAATTGGCCTGCGGAACCCCCAGGGTCGGCAGGGTGATGTTGAGGGTGTCGAGCCTGGCTTCTACGTCATCACCGGCACGGCTGGTCGTGGGGAGGGCTCCCGCATCCGGTGCAGGAGCGTTGTCGGTACAGCCCAGAAATAATAGCAGCAGGAGAGGAAGCGTAAGTTTTTTTAGCATGGGGCTAAGATATACCTCTCCGGCTTAGGCAGGTGATTGCAGTTTCAGACGGGGGGGCAGCGCGCATCCTGACGAGGCACTAGCCTGCGCCCTTACTGCTTAGCCGTGGAAATAACCATGTTCAGATCAGCCGGACTCACCCCCTGGTGGCGCGCAATGTTCGCATGGCCGTTCAGCATCGGCTCAACACCCTCGCCGAGGGTGGCGAGCACGGCCACGGTAACCACCTCGCGGTCGGCATAGCTCAGCGTTGTACTGGCAAAAACATCCGCAAAGAGGTGTTCTTTCAGGAAAACGTCGATGCGGGGGGCGAATTTACCGTAGTCGGAGGGGGCAGACCAAGCCCGGCCGGTGAGTTGTTCGAGGGTAGTCAGGCCCTGAGCGTAGCGGTCTTCATTTTGCGCCTCAATCTTTTCCCCTGCACCCGCGTCCGCGCCCATCTCCTGCACCACTGCCATGAGTGATTTCAGCCCCTGGATGCTCCGCGGAAAGCCCGCGTAGGCGTAGAGGTGTACCATCGCTTCGCGTAGTTCCGCTACGCTCAGCCCGGTGCCGAGGGCAGCAGCGAAGGCCGTTTCGAGTTGACTTAGATCGCCCCGGGTCGCGAGGGAAGCTACGCGGGCAAAGTGGTAATAACGCAATGATTTTCCTTCGGCGGCCAGCCCGGCCTGGTACTGCTGGCTGGTTACCGGTTCGCCCCAAATGACGCGGCCGTCGGGGTGCTCTTTGGTGAGGGCCAGCTGCACGAACCAGCTGTCGTTGGCCGCGCCGTGCCAGTGCCTGACGTTGGGCGGGCACTGCACCTGGTCCCCTTTTCGCAGCACCTGCACCTGCTCGCCTTCCTGCTGGTAGTAGCCCGTACCATCCAGCACCAGCAAGGTCTGCCCGGCGGAATGGTGATGCCAGTTACTGCGGGATGTAGGCGGGAAAGTGACGTTGCCGATGGGGACCGGTTGCTCCTCATCATCGATGACAACCATACGCTCTACCCACACGGGACCGGTAAAATTGGGGCTCTCTATCCGCTGGCCCGGACCGAAAATGACGTTAAGGCTGTCCGGTATTTCTACGCCAGGCGTGATCGCTGCGTCCGGAGTTTGCGCGGACGCGGGTGCCATGGCCAGGAAAAGGAGCAGGGTGGAAAGTAAACGCATGGTGGAGGTCTTTAGATTGAGCCAGTAAGTGACTTGGAGGTTAGGGGTGGACAAAGATGGGTTCAGGTCGTGCCAAACCGCTAACCCGGACTACGGGTATACCTACCAGAATTACGGAATCCGGTGCGACTTTCCGGCGGATGAGGCCGTCCGGGTGAAAATTCCAGTAATCTGGGTACTTCTATCCGTAATCGTGGTAGTACACCTTAGCCTGCGGGCTACGATCTTTGTCGTAACCGTCAATCAATAAATTATATTGCTGAACCAGCTCCTTCACCCCCTAGTAATAAAATACCCCCCAGGTTTACTGCAGGGTGGTGCGCTACGTGCCCGGCGCGAACTGATGACTGAGGGTAAGCAACTAACGGACGTGTCCGGCGGCCTCTACTTTGGCGATAACCTCCCCGACGAAATATCCGGTAAGCCGGGAGAAGGGCAGTGCAGGGCTACGCTCGCGCTGGTCCCCTGCCGGCAGAATGCGGTGAACGACTGTAGTGGAGACGTCAGGCAGGCCTGCCTGCCAGAGATTGGGCATGCCGGAAAAATGCTTTTCCCTTTCTCCGGTCTGAATATTCTGTTAACCGCTGACCGGGCATCGGACGGGCTGGCGGAGAAAAACCTGTATGTCGCATGATCATGAATAGATTACTACTGGTTGTTTTCCTGGCGGCGATGCTGAGCGCGTGTTCGATCCCTCCCCGCCAGCAAGTTACGTCCAACGACACCGTGTCCGAAAGGGTACAAACGGTTGCCGGACCGCTTCGCGGCGCGCTTTCCGAAAGGGTCTTAACCTACAAGGGTATTCCCTACGCCGCCCCGCCGGTTGGTCCTTTGCGCTGGCGACCTCCTCAACCAGTTTCTGCCTGGTCAGAAGACTACCAGGCGCTTGCGTTCGCCGCTAACTGCGCTCAGGCTAACTGGCGAAACCCGGAGGCGTTGGCGGACGGTTCCTCGGAGGACTGCCTGTATCTCAATTTATGGGTTCCCGCGGCAACACAGTCGCAAGCCAAACTGCCGGTGATGGTCTGGATTCACGGAGGGGCTTTCGTTTTCGGGAGCGGATCCGGCCCGGCAACTTTTGGAGAGCAATTTGCACGCCAGGGGGTGATTCTGGTGACCTTTAACTACCGCCTGGGGCGCTTAGGGCATTTTGCCTTTCCTGCCCTTAGTGAAGAATCCAGTCAGGAAGCTACGGGCAGTTACGCCTACATGGACCAGATCGCAGCCCTGACCTGGGTGAAAGAGAATGTTGCCGCTTTTGGGGGTGACCCCGACAACGTCACCATTTTTGGAGAATCCGCCGGTGGAGTCTCGGTACATTCCCTGCTTTCCATTCCAGCAGCTAAGGGCTTGTTTCATAGAGCCATCAGCCAGTCGGGGGGTGGGCGAGATGGCGTCCTGACCGGCCGCCCACTGCGCGAAAACGACGCTGACCGTTATTATCCGGTGTCAGCGGAAACCATAGGGGTGAATTTCGCCCGCAAGCATGGCATTGAGGGCACGGATGCAGGTGCATTGCAAAAACTACGGGAGCTGAGCGCAGTGGAGATAATCGACGGTGGACAGGAGACCTATGGGGAGGAGCGTACGCCAATTTATTCCGGTCCGATTATGGATGGTAAGTTGGTGGTAGAAACTGCCGAAAGTGCCTATAAGGCCGGACGCCAGGCGCGGGTTCCCCTTATCATCGGCTCCAACAGCGCCGAAGTACCGGCGGGCTTTGTGAACGCTGCCTCCAAGGAAGAGCTCTGGAAGCTCTTTGGTGTGGAAGGGGCAGCGGCAAAGTCCGTCTACGACCCCCAGGGCGAAAAAGCCCTCGCGGAGATTCTTACGCAAGTAAATACGGACAAGGTATGGGCGGAGCCGGCCCGGTTCACCGCCACGGCCTGGTCGGAAAGTGACCAACCGGCCTATATTTACCGTTTTGGGTACGTACCGGAAGTACTCAGCGAGCGACTTGCCTACGGTGCGCCGCACGCCTCCGAGATTCCTTACGTCTTCGGCAATTTAGGTGCCCGCTGGGGAATAGATACCATTACGGTTCAGGACGCAAGGGTAGCAGAAACCATGAATACCTACTGGGCCAATTTTGCGAAAACGGGAAACCCTAATGGCGCCGGCCTTCCTTTTTGGCCCGGTTACGAACCGAATCAAGGGAAAATTCTCGAAATCAACCGCGCGGGTGTCGCGGTGGGTAAACTGGATACTACTGCGGTACGACTGAATCTGATCCAGCGAGCTGTTGAAGCACATGAATTACATTAATCATCACCTTCTCTGATATGGATCCAATTACCACTTTCGATACCATCAAGCAATACTGTACCTTCAACAATCAGGGCATCTTGCACCCGCAAATTGCTTTGGTTGATCTGTCGCTGGCCGATCCACGAAAATTGCAACGGATGCAATTTAACTTTTACCTGGTTTTTCTCAAGGAGATCAGGTGCGGCGACCTGCGTTACGGCTGCAATACCTATGACTACGACGAGGGAACATTAGTATTCCTGGCGCCCGGTCAGGTAATCGGTCAGGCGGGGGACAAGGTGTACCAGCCCATCGGCCGGGCGCTGGCTTTTCATCCTGACTTCCTGCTCGGCACCGCCCTGGCCGGCAATATGGAAGAGTACTCTTTCTTCAGCTACGAAGCCAACGAGGCCCTTCACCTGGCGGAGCGGGAGCGAACGCTGATCGAAGACTGCTTCACGAAGGTCGGGCACGAACTTAATCAGGGGGTTGACAAACACACGAAGCGGCTGCTGATCAGCCACCTGCAACTGTTCCTCAATTATTGTATCCGCTTTTACGACCGGCAGTTCATCACCCGCACCAACGCCAACCAGGGCGTGCTGACGAAATTCGAGGCACTGCTCGCTGAATACTTCCGTTCCGGAAAGGCAGAAGATGAAGGGTTGCCTACCGTTAGTTTTTTCGCCGATTGCCTGCACCTTTCACCGAATTACTTCGGTGACCTGGTGAAGAAAGAAACCGGGAAATCGCCGCAAGATCACTTGCAACTGAAACTGATCAGCGTAGCGAAAGAACAATTGTACGACCCGACCAAAAGCATTTCTGAGGTAGCCTACGGTTTGGGCTTCAAGCACCCACAGCACTTTACGCGCCTGTTCAAGAAGGTGGCAGGGGTGACGCCAGGGGAGTATCGGAAGACGGGCTAACCGTGCCTATTCCCTCGGTTATTTATACCTAAATCAAAGAGGGGATAGCAGGCGCTCAATCATTCTTATCTTTTAAAATTCCACTATTATGTTATCTCGTACTTTTTTCTACTCCTGCTGCCTGTGGCTTTTCATCGGCATTTCCTCCTGCCAAACGCCCGCAACCTCCGGTGCCGCGAACCAAAGTGCCCGGGAGATTGCCCAGACGGAGCAACAGATCCGCCAGCTCTCCGCTGAAAAGTGGAAGTGGATGGCTGCTAAAGAGGTCGACAAGCTCGCCGAACTGTTTGACGACTCCGCCAAGTTCGTCCACATGAGCGGAAGCTGGAAAAAGGACAGGGAACTGGAAATCATCAAGACCGGCAGCATCTGGTACAAAAATGCCGAGGTGCATGACGTGGCCGTGGAGGTCTCGGGCAACGTGGCCGTGCTCTGGAACCGGATTACGCTGGATGCGGAGGTACGCGGCAACACGGTCTCAAACGAATTCACGGTAACGGAGGTGTACCAACAACAGGGGCAGGACTGGAAAATGCTGGCCTTTACCTTCAGCAGTGTGCGGGATACGCATGAAATTGAAAAGTAAATCAGGAAAATAGCCGCTCGATCCGTAAAAAGGGTAGGACAAACCGTAATCCGGGTCGGTAAGCCTTCCTGTTTTTCTGTACTTTGCAACAAAGTAAATGCTTTATGGCTACCATTAATTTAAAGATAAACGGACAAACGCAGCTCGTCGATGCCGACCCGGACACCCCGCTCCTGTGGGTGTTGCGGGAGGAGCTTCAACTCGTCGGCACAAAATATGGCTGTGGCATCGGCTCCTGCGGGGCCTGTACGGTCCACGTGGATGGGGTTGCGATGCGATCCTGTCAGCTGACGGTGGAGCAAATTGGCGAGCAAAAGGTAACCACGATCGAGGGTTTGTCCGAGCACGGCAACCACCCCGTACAGCAGGCCTGGCTGGCCCACGATGTGCCCCAGTGCGGGTACTGCCAGGCCGGGCAGATCATGAGCGCAAGCGCACTGCTGAACGACTCCCCCAACCCGAGTGACGCTGAGATTGACGCGGCGATGAACGGCAACGTCTGCCGCTGTGGTACTTACACCCGCATCAAAGCCGCCATCAAGTCGGTGAATGCGGTGGGCTAGGTGCTGGTCCTTCCTTGCTTCGTTATCTTTTCTTTGCACCTGCGGCCGCGCCAAATTCAGTCCTGAATAAGGAATGGCGCAGCATTAAAATATTGACTGATGTCTACTCATAACGTTTCCCAAAATCGCCGTCATTTCCTGAAAGCCAGTGCCCTGGGCGGGGGTGGTCTCCTGCTTGGCTTCAACTGGCTGACGGGGTGCACCAATAACGCTTCCGAAGCTGCAATGGTGGATCCCGGCCCGGAGTTGCCCGAGTCGTGGCACTACATTAACGCGTACCTGAAAATCGGGAATAACGGTACGGTGACGATCTACACC
>JAUIIF010000210.1 GCA_030431945.1 Bacteroidia bacterium
GCAGTCTTTCCGACCTGAACAACATGCGTATCCGCCTCGCGGGAGGGATAGAGTATCCGCTCTCGGAAATCGCCGAGTTCACGCCCCAGCGGGGCGTAATCGGCATCAATCACGTAGACGGAAAGCGGGAGGTAAAGGTGGAAGCCGATATCAGTAACAACTCCGTCTCCGTTACCGACATCAACGCCCAGGTGCAGGAGGAAATTCTACCGCGTATCCTTGACCGTTACCCCGGTGTCAGTACCGTGGATGACGGACAGGTACGGAACCAGAAGCGTACCAGCTCCTCGCTGGCGCTGGTGATGCCCGTGGTTTTCGGACTCATGTTCTTCGTGATTGCCCTCACTTTCCGTTCGGTGCTGCAGGCACTGATGCTCTTCCTGCTCATTCCCTTTGGGTTGATTGGCGTAGTGGGCGGCCACTGGCTGATGGACAAACCGATGTCCTTGTTTTCCGGCCTGGGCATCATCGCCCTGATCGGTATCATCGTCAACGACGGTCTCGTATTTATCGCCACCTACAACGATAACCTCCGCGCCGGGATGCCGATGATGGACGCCCTGGCGGACGCCGGACGCAGCCGCTTCCGCCCGATTCTGCTGACCTCCGTCACGACCTTCGCCGGTCTCGCGCCCTTACTCCTGAACAAGAGTCGCCAGGCCCAATTCCTCATCCCCATGGCCATTTCGGTAGCCTTCGGCCTCCTGGCGGTAACCGCCATCCTGCTCATTCTGCTACCGGCCCTGCTCGTACTGCTGAACCGCTTCCGGTACAACCTGGCCCGGGCCATGAACCCCGGGCAACCGCTCAACTATAATGAAGTGGAACCTGCCTACAAGCAATTGCATTTCGACATTAACGAAGGCGCCGAAGAACCAGCGCCGGAACTGGAAACGGAACCCGGAGAATAGCTTCCTGGCGCAAGCACTACCGGGTAGTTCCCGGCAGTGCTTGCGCTGCCGCTGCCCTACCATTCTCTGCCAATACGACCACTATGCCGCGCATCATCATCGACATGGACGAAGTACTTGCTGACAACTATCCGGCTTTTCACCGGGCAGCTGCTGCTCAGCTCGGCCGGCCCCTCGCTCCGGAGGAATACCGGGGCAAAAAGTTGTACGAACTGCCCGGGCTGGAAAAAGTAAGGGACATCCTCTACGAAAAAGGACACTTCCGGAATTTACCCGTCATTGAAGGGGCCGTGGAGGTGGTAAAGGAACTGTACGACAACTACGAAGTCTTCATCGTTACCACCGCTACCGAATTCCGTTACAGTTTCCTGGACAAGTACGAGTGGCTGGAAGAGCACTTCCCCTTCATCCACTACGATCGCATTGTTTTTTGCGGAGACAAAAGTATTGTCCGCGGTGACTTCATGATCGACGACAAGGTGAAAAACCTTGCCGGTTTTAACGGAACCGGGCTGCTGTTTACCGCCAGCCACAATCTTGCCGATCAAACCTACCACCGGGTCAACAACTGGCAGGAAGTACGGGACTACTTTGCGCAAGAACGCCGCAGCAGGATGGCACGAATAGCATGATGGAAAAACTGCTCAACTTCATTCAGGAAAAAATCCCCTTTGCCCTTACCGGGCTGGTGGCCACCGGCATCAATTTCGGGGTGTACCTCTTGCTGGTAGATCGTTTTTTGCCCCCGGGGCCGGCCACGGTAATTGCCTACTCCAGCAGTGTGGTGCTTAATTTTTTTCTGCAGCGGGCTTTTGTCTTCGAGCTCCGCCGCTCCGTCCGCAGTGCCTTTGCCCTCAGCATGCTCGTCAGCCTCGGCGGGTTGCTGCTGGATTGGCTCATCGTCACGGGCCTCCACACTTTCCCGTACCTCGGCAACCGGGAATGGGTGATCAAGCTAGCCGCTACCGGCATCGTCTTCTTCTATAACTTTTACGCCAAAAGGCGGGTCTTTGAGGGGGCGCGGCCGCCGGTGCAAAACGAGGTAAAAGAGCCGTAGGCCGGCTCGCGACCTTGTCCTTCCACTTAACTCTACCAAGATATAACTCCAACTATGCGATTTTTTTATCTCTGCTTCTTAATTACCCTCTCCGGCACCAGCGTCCGCGCCCAAAAAATGCTGAGCCTGAGTGAAGCCCTGCAGGCCGGCTTGGAAAACAACTATCAGATTCGTCTGGCAGCAGCTGACCTGGCCGTAGCACTGAACGATAATAACGACGTACTAACGGGTAAATACCCCACCATCAGTCTGGGCCTCTCCCCCAGTATCAGCTACCGCAACAACAGTAACCCGGCCAGTATTGTCGCCAAATCGTCTACCTTCAGCTACGGCATCGGGCCCAGTGCCAACCTTAACTGGACGTTGTTTAACGGCGGCAGAATAGCCATGAACAAGGAGCGCCTGGCATCGCTGGCTGACCTGAGTGCCGGCCAGCTGCAGCTACAGGTAGAAAACAGTCTGGCGGACATCATCAATGCGTATTACAACGGCGTGGTGCAACAGGAACAAATCAAGGTCCGCCAGCGGGTGCTCGACCTCAGCCGCGATCGCATCCGCTACCAGGAAGTAAGGCAGGAATTCGGCCAGGCCGGAGCGTTTGACCAGCTGCAGGCCCAGGATGCCTACCTCTCTGACTCGACCAACCTCGTCGTCCAACAACTCAACTATGACCTGGCGGTGCGCAACCTCCTGCAGGTCATGGGCGAAGACGATCTGGAACAGGAAATTGTCCTTACCTCCCCGCTTGATGAAGTTACGGCCAACTACGACCGGGAGGCCCTCGAAAGTCAACTACTGGCTACCAACAGCCAACTGCGCACGCTGCGCGTCAACCAAACCCTGGCGGACATCAATACCCGCCTGATCGAGGCCGAAAAAAAACCGACCCTGGCGCTCAATGCCGGACTAGCCTATGACTACACCCTCTCTACGGGTACCCAGACGTTTGTCTTCGGTGATGCCCCGCCGGATCCGCGGGACCTGCCGGGGATCGGTGCCACCACCCTGAGTTCTAACCTCGGTCTTTCCGTCAACTACCTGCTTTTTGACGGCGGCGCCCGCGACGTCCGCGCACAGACCGCCCGCCTGCGGGAAATAACGGCGGAACTCAACGTCGATGCCGTAGCCCAGCAGCTGCGGGCCGTTTTGGGCAACACCCTGGCCCGCTACGAAAACCAGCGCGAAATCGTTAACCTGACCCGTCGCCTGATTGACAACGCCGAGCAAAACCTGGCCATTGCCGAAGAACGCTTCAAGGGAGGCGTAATCAACAGTTTTGACTACCGTGCCATTCAGCTAAGCTACATTAACGCCGAATTCCAGTTGCTCAACGCCCAACTGAACCTGAAAAATACGGAGACAGAAATGCTGCGACTGACGGGGCAGATAGTGGACTAGTAAAAGGAAAGCCCCGCGGGCATACTACCGGCGAGGCTTTCTATAAGGTCAGAACTTTCACTGTTGCTGGTCTAACGGCCCCGTTTTTCCAGATGTTCGGTACAATTGAAAAAAAGTTATTCCGAATTCTTGAATTCAGCGTAGCGACCTGAATTCAGTCCAGCCATCCCCAACTGCTCTTCCAGCTTGGCGTAAAGGTGTTGTGCTGTTTCCCGGCGGTACGCCGGGCGTAGCCGCCGCAGTAGCAAAGGCGAAAGGTGCAGCGCCAGCGCGGTTTGCGGAAGGCTTTAATTGTCTCCCGGCACCACCTGTAGTTCCATTTTTTCCTTCTTCACCCCTGGTCCGATTTTCTCCAGCAGGAAGTCCGTCATTTTCGTGTAGAGGTGGGCCCGGGTCGGGCCGCCGTAGATGCCGTGGTTGCGGTTCGGGTAGAAGTAGGTATCGAACTGCTTATTGTTCATGATGAGGGCATTAGCCATTTCCGCCGTATGCTGGAAGTGAACGTTATCGTCTCCCATACCGTGCACCAGCAAGAGGTCTCCCTTCAGGCGGTCGGCGTAATGGATCGGGCTGTTCTTATCGTAGCCATCCTTGTTTTCGGCGTAAGTCCGCATGTAGCGTTCCGTGTAAATGCTGTCGTACCATTTCCAGTTCGTCACCGGCGCTACGGAAATGGCGGCGGCAAAAACATCGCTGCCCTGCAGGATACAGTGCAGGGCCATGAACCCGCCGTAGGACCAGCCGAAAATCCCGATTTTTTCAGCGTCGATAAAGTCCATCCCCCCCAGGTACTTCGCTGCAGCAATCTGGTCTTCTGTCTCCTGCTTTCCGAGGGTGAGGTACGTTTGCTTTTTCATTTCCTCTCCCCGGGCTCCGGTACCCCGGTTATCCACGACCGCGACGACGAAGCCCCGCTGTACCAACAGCTGGAACCAGGCCATATTCTGCCCGCGCCAGTTGTCCATTACCTGCTGGCTGCCCGGCCCGCCGTATACGTGCATCAA
The DNA here is from genome assembly GCA_030431945.1 of Bacteroidia bacterium. Taxonomy (GTDB): domain Bacteria; phylum Bacteroidota; class Bacteroidia; order Chitinophagales; family Saprospiraceae; genus Neolewinella. The sequence continues at coordinate 4,371 of JAUIIF010000210.1, forward strand.
AAGGGGGTGCTGGCGGCCGGCCACCATGTTCGCGGGCTTGATCATGTAGCCGTTCAGCGTGGTACCTTCCTCCGTTTCGAAATCAAAGAATTCGACGGGCTGGTACCCGTACGTCTTCATTTTAGCCGCCAGTTCCTGGTTGTCCACAATTTGGCGAACGGGTTGTCCTTTCCCATCCATCACCGTTACCGTACTCGGGGAATTGATGGTTGAATGGGTAAGTACGAAATACGCGTAGGTATCAGAAAACTGAGCTGCATTGACGCCGGGCTGCGCCGCCAGGGGGCGCGGCAGGTCTTTGCCCCGCAGGCTTTTCACGTAAACTTCACGGCGCAGCGGACTGTTCTTCGCCGCCTGGAAATAAATGCGTCCTTCGTGTAAGCCATAAAAATCAGTGACCTCCCACTTGCCGCTGGTCAACTGTACCGGCTTTGCACCGTCCATGGTGTACTGGTAAACATGGTTGTAGCCATCCATCTCACTGGTCCAGATAAAACCCTTTCCGTTTTCCAAAAAGGTAAGGTTGTCGTGGACGTCAACGTAGTATTTATTGGTTTCCGTAAGCAGGGTCTGCTGCGTTGCTTCGCCAAGGTCAAAAAGCAACAGTTCCAGTTCATTCTGATGGCGGTTCATTCTTTGCGCCGTCAGCTGATCGCCCTCGTTGGTCCACTGCACCCGGGGCAGGTAATGCCACTTATCCGTGCTACTCGTATTTACGGCAATCAGGTCTTTCGTTTCCCCGGTACTGACCTTAAAAGCGTGCAGACTCACGGTGCTGTTTTCCTCGCCTACTTTCGGGTACTTGAACGTATTGTATTCGGGGTACATGCCGTTATGAAAATCGGTGTAGGTGAATTCCGGCACCTTTTCTTCGTCAAATTTCAGGTAGGCCAGGTAGCTGCCGTCCGGGCTCCAGTGGAGGGCGCGGCTGAAGGAAAATTCCTCCTCGTACACCCAGTCAGAAGCGCCGTTGATGATTTTATTCGTGAGGCCGTCCGTCGTCACCTGGGTCATCTTCCCGTCGGCTAGTTCTTTAATCCAGATGTTGTTGTCCACCACGAAGGCCACGCGGCTGCCGGTGGGGTCCAGCGTAGCCAGCCGGTGTTTCTTCTCCGAAAATACCGGGGTCAGTTTTTTGGACGCCAGGTCATACACGTAAAAGAAGGACTGGGAACTGCGGCGGAAAAGCTGTTCGGTTTGCGTGGCCAGTACCAGCTTTTGCTCATCAGCACTCAGGGTGTAGCTTTCGATGGGGCCGGGTAAGCCGGCCGCCGTCAGGTCGTTCCCATCGACCAGGACTCCGGAACGGTTCCCGCTTTTGAGGTCATACTTCAGTACTTTGTTTTGCTCCAGGCGGGCAAACGACTGCCCGTCTTGCAGAAAGTTGAAGCCGCTGACGCCATCACCGTAAAATTGGTATTGTTGCCAGATATCCGCTACGGAAATGGCTTTCGTTTGCGCAAAAACGGTGGTGCTGAACAGGAACAGAAAAAGAAGCGTAATCTGGCGCATTTTGGTCAGTTTTATTTACTTGGTTAGTTGTAGCGATCCTCCGCACTACGCCATCCCTTTAGCAAAGATGACATGCTGTGCGTGCAGGCCAGCGTTGAGCCAACGCCAACACCTGCGCACGGAACGCGCCAAGATAACGCCGTGGAGCGCATTCGGATCGTTAGCAAGTCCTTAAATCCGGAGGTTTAAGCTCCTGATAACGGCACGTTACCCCCTAATCCGTTGATTTTGCAGAAGGCATGGCCTACCACATTAAAGATTACCCTTATATTTAATGACGCAAATCCCTATGCTGCCTTAGCTGCGTAGCTTAATTTTTTTGGCGGGTTCCCCCAGTTATTCCCCGCGGTATGTTAAAAGTTTTATTCCGTCTAGGAATCTGCATTGTTGTTCTGTCCGGTCATCTGCCAGGTCAAAAGACCTGGGGCGGAGCCTATCTTTCTTTTGACATTGCCAACGACGTATTTTACCTGCCGATAAAGACCGACCAGTACTTTACCAGCGGGATCTCGCTTGAGGTTGGCCGGCGCGCCGTAGCCCGGTCCCCGTTCCGGGCCACCTCACGGGCGCAGAGCGCCCGGTACTGGCGTTTTACCCAGGATATTTTCACCCCGCAGGAAATTGAGGCGACGCAACTGGTTGCCAACGATCGTCCTTTTGCTTCCTACCTGATTGCCACCCGCGGGAAATGGTATGCCGACCGGATGCTGGGCCTGCGCCTCACGACGGAGTGGTCCTTCGGGGTACTCGGTAAATATTCCGGCGGCGGGCGGATGCAGAATGCTTTTCACGAAATGATCAATTTTGCCGAGCCCTTGCCCGGCTGGGTCAATGAGGTAAACCCTGACCTGATCATCAACTATCAGTTGTCCTTGCAACAACGGCTGGGCCGGGAGCGCTTCGGCGCCGTTACGGGGGTAGACCTTCGTCTGGGTTCCTTATTTACCGACATCAAACCAGGATTGAAAGTTTTCTGGCAAGCGCTCCGTCTCCGGGAGTCAAGGACGCTGCAGTTTGAGCTGACCGGAACGGTACGCCTCGTTGGCTACAACGCAACCCTGAGTGGAGGCTTGCTGAATCCCGACCTTCGCTACCGGGGGGTAATCCGCCCCCGGGCTATTGTCGGGCAGGCAGGGCTTGATGGAATTGTCCACTTCGATGCCTGGCAATTGCGGGGAGGCCTGCGCCACCTGAGCTCCGAATTTGTCGGGGGGTGGAAGCACGCCTGGGCGTGGATCGGTATCCGGGTGCAGCCCGGATGGCAGACGCTTACTGCTTCCAGGCCGAATACCCTCCCTTGAGGTTATACACTTTAGCAAAGCCTGCTTCATTAAGCAGCTCACAGGTGTTACCACTCCGCCCGCCGGAAGCACAATAAATCAGGTAGGTTTTATTCGGATCCAACTGCTGTAGCTGCTCCGCAAAATCAGCCCCCCGGTAATCCATTTCCAGGGCGCCTTCAATTTTTCCGGCAGCGATTTCGCCGGGGGTCCGTACGTCAATCAGGACCGTTTCCTCTCCACCGATCCGTTCCGCAAACTCGGCGGGGGAGAGATCTTCGTAAGTCGCCGCAGCAGCAGTGTTTCCG
>JAUIIF010000211.1 GCA_030431945.1 Bacteroidia bacterium
AATCGCCGGATTACGAAAAACTGCTCCTGGAAGCCCTGTGGGTTACCTGGGGACAAAACCGGGTAGACCAGGCGCTGCTGGAGGAGGCCCTGCAAGCCAAAGACCATAAGGTACGTGCCGCCGCCGTGCAGGTGCTGCGCTACAGCGGCCATCAGGTAAATAACCAGACGGAGCTCCTGCTGGCGGCAGCTGCCGATGCGCACCCACGCGTGCGGATCATGGCGCTGACGGCCGCTACCTGGCTTCCGGAAACTACCGGGCAGGAAATCATTGCCACCGTGGCCAAACAACCCGTGGAAGAATGGATGCAGCCCTTCCTGGCAGCAGCACCGAAGTTCCTGACGGATACCGGCCTCAGCCGCTCCAAAGGCTCAGAAATTGTGGTCAATCACCTGAAAGGGGCGGATTTGGAACAGTTTGCTGCCGGGTGGGAAATCTACCATCAGGACGGGTCCTGCGTTACCTGCCATCAAAAAACAGGCAAGGGCCTTACGGCTTCCGGCTTCCCCCCCTTGCAGGGTTCCGGCTGGGTAAATGACGATCCTGAAGTGCTCGCCAAGATTCTCCTGAAAGGCCTCATCGGGCCCATTGAAGTCAAGGGGCGCGAATACCCCGGTCAGGTACCGATGACCCCCTACGAAGACTTGCTAAATGACGAACAAATCGCGAACGTAATGACCTACGTACGGAACGCTTTTGGTAACAGGTCATCCGTAGTTTCTCCGGAGTTCGTCGCGGAAGTGCGGGCGAAGGTAGCGGCTTCGGGAAAGGCCGGCTACTACCGGGCGGAAGAGCTAAGTGAAAATTCGAAGAAGTAAAAACGACTAGATTATGCCTTCCCACCCAACCTCTGCCGACTGTATTTTCTGCAAAATCCGGGACGGTCTCCTTCCCGTCAGCCTGATCCACGAAGATGAACTGACGCTGGTAATCGTTGACCTCAACCCCGTTAATAAAGGTCACCTCCTCATCATCCCCAAGGTCCACGCCGAACTGATGGCGGAAGTTCCATCAAGCACCCTGGCCCACATGATGCGACTGGCAAAAAGTATGAACCGCGCGCTGCGGAACGCGGACCTGCCCTGCGAAGGAGTGAACCTGTTTCTCGCCGATGGCGAGGCTGCCGGGCAGGAAGTATTTCATTGCCACTTACACCTTTACCCCAGGTACAAAGGTGATGGTTTTGGCTTCCGCTACGTAAAAGGCCAGCATTTTGTCCAGGCATCACGGGAAGAGATGGACCAGGTGGCACAAGAGCTGCGTAAACAATTCTTGACGTCAGGATAACAGGCCATATTATTGCCTCAACTCCTCCAGGCGTTTCCCGGCGTTGCTGTTCTCCGGACTAAGCTCCAGGGAGCGCCTGAAGTACCGACGGGCCTGGTTGCGGTTTCCGGCCATGAAGTACACTTCGGCCAGGCTATCGTATAAATTTCCGGATTCCGGAAATAGCGCAATGGCAAAGTGAAATACGCTTAATCCTGCCTCCAGTGTTTCGTCACTGAAGCCGAGTTGGAGGCCCATGGTATTCAGGTCGCTTTCCCTGATCTGAAAGTTCGGATAGTTCTTCCGTACGTCAGCGTAAACCTCTTCCAGGTTCTGGTAGTCGGCCCTGCGCATTGCTGTGGCAAAATCCGGCATCGTGTAGCGTTTGGTGTTCGGGGTTTTATGGGCTAAAAGCGTCATCTTGCTGCTATCCAGGGAGGCGACGTAGCCTGCGTGGTCCCACGCTGCCGGCAAGGGTCGGTAATCATCCATCGCCACCAGAGTTGCAGCGATCCGCTTACACAAGTCAGCGTAACCGGCAACGATTTGGGACTCCGGAAATTCCTGCCGAAGGTCACGCGGCTCAAGCAGCACCCCCATGGCACTAAAGTTACCGTGGGTCAAGTACTTAGCCCGGAAATGATAAGCCGGAGCGAACTGCAGGGAATCAAAAAAAGCAAACCCTTCGCCAAAATCAAGGGCAACCCCATCCTCTTCCAACACTTCGTCCGGAATGGTTTTCTGGCTGAAGTGGACGAAGGGTACCCGTAGTCCACCTTTCCGGTAAAAACTGCTTGCGACCAATACCTCCGGTAGGTACTGAACGGTTCCATCCAGGCTGATTACGCCTTTGACGTAGCGGTTGCGCAGGGCCAGGAGGATGCTTGGGAAACTACCGAAACTGAAGCCGATGGTATAGATTCGGTCCAGGTCGGCAGTAGGCAGAGTGGCTGTGTACCCCACGAGAAAATTCAGATCAGCCAGCTGGGCCTCCGCCTCCGCAGTAGTTCCTTTTCCCATCTTTCGCTGACTCACGCCCCGGCTCGGTGTTGCTAAAACGTGGTACCCCAGGCTCGCGAGGTACTCGCACAGGATGAAGTTCTCCGCCGACGAAGCCTGGTAGCTCGGCGCATAAATGATGATGGGGTGCTTGCCTTGCAGTGGTCTGCCGCCCCGGAAACTGTGGGTCGACTGGCCGAGATTGGCTTTGCCGGCAGGTGTTTCCGGGTAATAAAACCAGGAAAAGAAGTACGCATCGGGCAACGACTCGTACTCTTCCTCCTCTTTAAGCACCCGGGTATAATCGCTGATGGCTACTCGTTCCCGACCATCACCAGCGGCAAGAGGATACCAGCTGCTGATCGGCATGGGGCGGAAAGTAAGGGTATCGGAGTAGTCCATCGTCCGCTCGTAGGGCCGGGTTCTGTCCGTTGCCACGGTGTGTTGATAGCCCACCGGATGCGGCCCGTAGTCCAGCGCGATCGTTTCGTAGTAAGCCTGTGCGTGACAAGCCCAGGAGCCGGCGAACAACAGGGTAAGGGAGTAGAGTAGTCTCATCAAAACAGGAAGCGTAAAGAGGTAGTCACCGCTAGCAGGCCGGCAACACTAATCAATGAAGAGCGGCCGTATGGTCATGGTGACCTGAACCAGGGCCTTCGTCCGGAAGCGAAGAACTGGCCGCTCCGTAACGTCAATGACGCATCCCCGTGATAATAGTTGCATTTGCCTAACTTACCATCCTTTACCATCTACCAACAGCATGCGCAAACTTTCCTTACTGGCTCTGCTCACCGCCCTTTTCTGCTCCTGTTCCTCCTCCCCGGCACCTGCGGCCGCGCCCACTGCAAAGGATGACCCGCCCCACATTGTTTTCGTTACCGGTGATGATGAATACCGCTCGGAAGAGTCCATGCCCATGTTGGCCCGGCTGGTCGAACGCGAACTCGGGGCCACCACGGAAGTACTTTTTGCCTTGGATTCCGCAGGCTTCGTCAACCCCAACGTAAAGGACAACATTCCCGGCCTGGAAGCCCTGGCTTCCGCAGACATGATGGTCCTCTTCCTGCGGTGGCGGAATTTGCCCGACGAGCAGGTCAAATTTATTGTCGACTTCGCAGAATCCGGCAAACCCATGGCGGGGTTCCGGACGAGCACCCACGCCTTTCAGTACGGCGAAGACAGCTTGCGCCAACACCTCAACAACGACTGGCCAACGGCCGTTTTCGGCCAGCAGTGGATCACGCACCACGGCCACTTTGCTGACGGCCACGATCCGCTCACCTCCGTTGAACTGGTCGCAGCAGCGGACAGTCCCATCCTTAACGGCGTCCAGCCGTTCGACGCCTACTCCTGGCTCTACCACGTGGACGGAGGAGAATGGCACCTGAACCCCAACGCCAGACCGCTATTGCAGGGTACCTCCCTGCGCTCCCAGCACGAAGAGGCCGGGCGGCTCGATCAGTTTCCGCTCACGAACCCCGTTGCCTGGACCAATGATTACCGCGGTGCCCGGGTATTTTTCACCACGCTCGGCCATCCGTACGACTGGAAAAACGAACAGCTGCGCCGCCTAGCCCTGAACGGGATTGCCTGGGCCCTCGGCCAGGAAGCAACGATTCCGGCCACCGGCTTCAATCCCCAGACCATCGGGCCGTACGCCCCCAACAACTCCGGCTTTGGCGAAAAATTCAAGGCAAATCAGCGTCCCGAGGATTTCTAGCAGAGGGCCCGCAGGCTCCTGAACCCTCCCTTCCTCCCGGGCGTTTATACCGTATGTCATCTTCCCATCCCATCCTCTTTTTTGACGGTGTCTGCAACCTTTGCAACGGTGCGGTACAGTGGTTCATCACCCGGGACAAACACGAGCAATTGCGCTTCGCCAGCCTTCAGTCAGACCTGGCCCGGGAGCTGCTGCCGCCTGCGGGAGTGAACCCCTCCGCCCTCTCCAGTCTGGTACTTTTACAAGACGGCGTAGCCTATACCAAAAGTACCGGTGCCCTGCACGCGACCCGCCTTCTGGGGGGCATCTGGGGGCCGCTGGCCCGTACGTTGCTGGTTTTTCCCCGCTTCCTGCGCGACGGCGTCTACGATTTTATCGCCCGCAACCGGTACCGCTGGTTCGGAAAAGAAGAAGCGTGCATGTTGCCGAGGCCCGAGTGGAAAACACGGTTCGTCGGTTAGTCCGCCCGGTAAAACTTACCGCACCATCCGCAATGATTGACGTCACTCCGGCGTTGGTTTATCCGGTGCACTGGCGGTAAAAAAACGGACCGCTTCCTGGTCTTTACGTTAATTGATCATGGTGCTATTTCGCTACCAGCTACCTTTGCGCCCCTCAAAACCGGTATATGCGAGCTATTCTACTTCTTCTGGCAGTCTTTTTGGGCGCGAACGCAGGAGCAATAATTGGACAAGGAGCAGGCCCGACCACCGTAGGCCTGGTCGCCCATTATGCCTTTGACGGAGACTTCTCCGACGCTACCGGCGACAGTGCCAACGGCGGCATTGCCAGCGGCGTGCCGGAGTTTGGTTGTGGCGTGGAAGCAATGTCCCTGGTGCTTAATGGCGGCAATGACTTTATCCGGATTCCCGGCGGAAACACCAATAACGTCAACCGGGAATTTGATTCGGAAGACTTCACCCTGAGCCTTTACTTTAAACCCGTCGGGGTAAACGGTACCCAGTACCTGGTCTCGAAACGCGACACAAGCTGTAATAACCTCCAGTTTTTCTCCGTACGGTATGCTCCGCTGACCCGGATCGTTTCCGTCACCCTGCAGGAAAACAATCAGATCGCCAGAGTAGATCACCAGATTACCAATAGCGGCTGCTGGCAACACCTGACCATTGTGCGGGACGAGAACCGGGTGCGGCTCTACGTCAACAGCCGGGAAGTCGGAGAAGCGGGAACCTCCAGCCGCGTAGACGTAGAAAACAACGGTGAACTCCTCATCGGCTCCACCGAATGCCGTAACAACGGCGAAATACCCTTTGATGGTCTGATTGATGAAGTCCGGGTGTACAACCGTGCCCTGCGCCTCTCGGAAGTACGCGGCCTCTACGCCGCGCCGGATCGGATTGCGACGGAAGACGGCCGGGTATTCCTCGGCGAAGAAGTGCCCATCGAACTGAACAGTAACTGTGGTATCGCCTTCAATTGGACGCCAACGGAGGGCGTCGTCTCCCCGAATGAAGCAGAACCCGTCATTACCCCGACCGTAGCCGGTCGGCAAGCCTATTACGTACGCATCAACGACCTGGAAAGCAATTGTATCGCCCGGGACAGCATCGTGCTGCAGGTTATTGACCCGGACTTACTGGATTGCGGCCAGGTCTACCTGCCCAAAGCCTTTACCCCCAACGGCATCGGGCCGGTAGCCAATGAAGACTTCGGCATCTCCAACCCTTTCGCCATTCCCGAATTGCTGAGTTTCGAAATTTACGATCGCTACGGCAGTCAGCTCTTTCAATCTACGGATGCTTTTGCCCGCTGGGACGGCACCTTCAAGGGCGACCCCGTTCAGCCAGGGCCCGTTGTCTGGCGCGTGGTGTTCCGCTGCGAAGGAAGGGAGTTGACCCAGTCAGGGAGTGCGATGATTCTGCGGTAAAATTCTGTTTTCAGGGGTGAGTTGCCCGTAAGCATTTTCCGCCACGCACCCGCAACCCGCAACCCGCTACCCGCAACCCGCTACCGCATCAACACCATATCCGACTTGATCGTAACCATCCGGCCATCGGCCAGTTCGAGGTCGATGCTGTAGACGTAAACGGCGGGTTCATGAATTTTCCCGGTCTCATTCCGTCCGTCCCAGCCCCAATTCTGGTCTTGCGGATCGATGGGCCCCGCAAGGGTATACACCAGGTGTCCCCACCGGTTGAAGACGTTGAAATTACGGAAACTGACCACCGTCGGTTTTGCGAAGATGCGGAAGACATCATTCCTTCCATCTCCATTCGGGGAAAAAGCAGTGGGCGCGTAGACGGGGACGTAATCATCAATAAAGACGGCAACGGAAGCCGTTGCCGCACAGCCTTCGGTGTCCACAACGGAGATTTCGTAGGTAGTGGACACGAGCGGTCCTACAAAAATGCTATTTCCGGCAATCAGCTCCTCCGGTCCGGGGGAGAGGCGAAAACCATTAACGTTCAGGTCGGTTTGAATGATCAATTCCACACTGTCTCCTTGCGGAATCACTACCTGGGCCGGGGTTACCGTCACCTCACTGGCCGGTGGACCGGCCAGTTCAAAGTCCTGTTCAATGCGGCAGCCGTTGGCATCCTCCAATTCAAGCGTCGTCCGGCCTACCTGTGCGCGCAGCGTATCCGGAAAGTTTTCCAAGGGGGCAAATCCTGCCGCAGCAGCTGTACGGTATAAATACGGACCAACCCCTCCCGCAACATCCGTTACGACCAAAGCGGGTACGGTATCGACACAGTTGGCCGGCACTTCTCCTACTGCCGCCACCATCAGGTCCGGAGAATTGAGAACCACCAGGGCATCAGCCTCACAACCTCTGGCGCTCGCCACAACAACGGTGTAGCGGCCGGCCCCGAGCCCTTCCAGCTGCGGGCCGTTCGCACCCGTACTCCAGGTATACGTGTAGGGTTCCAGCCCCCCTTCCGCCAGGGCAACGACCGCCCCATCGCGCCCTTCGGCACAACTGACGGCAAACAGTTCATCTCCGCTTACCACCGAAATTGCCACCTGCAGGTTTGTTTCCTGCACCAGCACCTCGCCGCTGGTTGCTGGTGGGCAGTTCCCATCATCAGTAGCGGAAAGAATGGAAACCGTCGTTCCGGCAGGCACCAGGCGTTGAATAATTGTTGTTCCGGGAGCAAGCATCAGCACTTCGCCGGGATCAGAACTGAGCACTACACTCGCTACGCCCGTTCCACTGTACTCCAGCCTTAAGTCCACTTCCCCTTCCGAACAAATGATGCCGGCTCCGGACAAAGTGACCGTAGGGACTTCCCGAATCCTTACCGTAAGGGAAACCAGACTGTCACAACCGTTGGCCGTAGGCATTGGCAACGTAACCAACTCGTCCGTTACGTCCGTTGAATAGGCTTGTCCGCCGTAAGTAAAAACTGTTCCGGCGCAAATGGTCGTATCGACTAATCCCACTGTTTGCGGAAAGAAGCTTACCGTCACCGTAACCGTGGAATCACAGCCGTTGGCCGAAGGCGTAGCAATCACTACG
>JAUIIF010000212.1 GCA_030431945.1 Bacteroidia bacterium
TACTTTGATGGTGCAAGTCTCTTTTTCTCTTCCAACTGGCACCACGGCTTAGGCTCTTATGATGTGTTCCGGGCAGAAATTGTCAACGGTCGCCCTTCTACCCTTTACCACATGGGTAGCGGGATCAACTCCGAACGCGACGATATCGGCTTTGTCTATGACCCCGTGACCAGCAGCGGCTACGTTGTCTCCAACCGCATTGGCGGCAGTGGCCAGGAAGATGTTTACCGGGTGGGCCGGGTCAACCTGAATAAGGTATTGTTGGTCCAATCCGGTCAGGATGGCAGCGCCATTCCGAACGCGGCCATTGACTTCACCGCCTGTGGAGGTCAGGTGTACGCTACCGATGCCGGCGGCCGCTACACCTTCCAGCCTACGGACGGCCTGAATTGTGAAATTATTATCGGGGCTAACGGCTTCCAGGCAGTGCGGGTACCCCTGCAGAGCCTCCAGCCCGATGCTCAGAATATTGTGCGGGTTTCCCTCAATCCCGCTACCGGACCAACCACTGGTCCACTGCCGGGTGGAGGCTCGCCAACTCCTCCGGGAACTTACCGGGGGTACGTTACCGATGCGCAAACCGGCTACGGTATTCCTCAGGCAACCGTGCAGGTGGTGCAGCGGACGACCGGGCAGGGCGCTACCCTGGCTACGGGCGTCGATGGTGCTTACCTGATGGAACTGGCTCCGTACAATACTTACGACGTCACCATCTCCGCTTTTGGTTACGAGACGGTCCGCTTCCCGGTAACCAACAACGACGGCAGCGACCCCAACATTCTGGGGAACATGACTTTGCTGCCCGACGGTTCCGGTACAACTCCCCCCGGAGGCAACACCAATTATACGCAAGTTCAGGGCTTCTCCGTACAGCTGGCCAGCCTGGGTAAGCAGCCGGACCTCAGTAAATTCAGTAACGTAAGTAACCTCGGTCGTGTCTACGACGTGAATACGGGTAGTGCTTACAAAGTACGCATCGGCGTTTTCCCCACTCGTGCAGAAGCTGCGGCCGCTGCGGCGGCAGCCAAGGCTGACTATCCCGGCGCCTTTGTGGTTGCTGATAGTGGTACCTCCGCAAGAGCAACCACTACCGGTGGGGTTCCCCCAACCGTTAACCCAACCAACCCCGGTGCGGCATCGTTCGGCCGGTTTAAGGTGCAGTTGGGGGCCTTCGGTAAACCGGAAAACTTCGACCGGGCAAAGGCCGGTCAGTTGGGTACCCTGGAAACCACCATGCGGGGTACGCTTACCTTATTCATGATTGGCAACCTCAATTCACTGACGGAGGCACGGAACGTACAGGCCCGGGCCCAGGCCAGCGGCTACCCCGGTGCCTTTGTCCTCGAATCAGTAAATGGAAAACTGGAGAAAGTACCTAATTAAGACGGGGTAATCGTTCCTGCAACGCGCCACAAAGGGTAAGACAACCTACCCGACGGCCTTTTTCCGAGCATTCCTGCCCCGGGTTTCAGTACCGCTGGAACCTGGAGCAGGAATGCTTTTTTATTGGGAGAAGCTTTGATCGCAAAACTGAGGCCACGGAGACTGGAAAAGGCGCCAATCTTATTTTGGTGCTTCCTGTCGCTACGACTTATATTGGCCGGAAATCCAATTCAGCTATGTTATTACGAAATTACCTGATGTTGCCTTTCCTGTTGCTGGTGGCCGCTTCGGTTACGGCACAGATCACTGATCCTAAAGCAACGGAATTCTACGAACCGGTACCACCAAAAGTACAGGCCGCACCGGTGATCGTGGCGGCGCCCAGCGACGCCATTGTCCTGTTGGGTAAAGACGTTGATACCCGGGAATGGGTAAGCGCCACCACCGGTGGTCCGGTTGAGTGGACCAGGGAAGGCGATGCACTCGTGGTAAAACCCGGCGCAGGTGCCATTAAAACACGGCGGACTTTCGGAGATGTACAACTGCACGTAGAATGGCGCAGCCCCAACGAACCTGACAAGGAAGGGCAGGGCAGAGGCAATAGTGGTGTTTTCTTTTCTGAACGCTACGAAGTGCAGGTCCTGGAAAGTAATGGAAGTGATACCTACACGAACGGCCAGGCGGCCTCTATTTACAAGGAGTCACCGCCGCTGGTCAATGCCACTTCCGTTATGGGAGATTGGAACAGCTACGATATCATCTTCAGTGCGCCGGTATTCAATAAAGATGGTATGCTCGTCCGCCCGGCCTACGTGACGGTCCTGCACAATGGTGTTTTGGTGCAAAACCATTTTGAGATCAAGGGCACCACTGCCTACATCGGCCTGCATAAATATACGGCCCACCCTGATGGCAGCATCATGCTGCAAGATCACTCAAATAAGGTAGCCTACCGGAATATCTGGGTGAGAGAGTTGTAACCCAAAAGTGGGGAATAGCGGGCGGCCGGACCATTATTCCCCACTATTTAGCACGTTCCCGCCAGCTGTCCAGCTTAAGTGTGGCGTATATTTTTCCGCCGGCCAGGTCGCGTTCTATCGCAACGAAACGTCCGTCAGCGTAGCCATAGGTGCCCGTTTCTACCTGCTCCAGTATCGACAACGGCGTACTTTCTGAAGTGACGGTATATTCGATGCCGGAGCGGTCTGATAAGCTGTAGGTTACGGTAGGCGGTGCTCCCAGGACGGAAAGTTGCTGCCTGGCCCCAACGTGAAACTGCCAGGCACTGATGGGCTGGTCGATTTCAATTACCGCTTCCAGCTCTCCGTGATTTGCGAGTCGGCGAAAAGCAAGTTCTGCACTCCGTTGGTCCGGTGGAATGGTCGCTTCGTCAAAGTTGCCGCCGCCGCAAGCGGTCACCAGCAGGAGCAAAAGTAAGGGGGTGAAAAATCGGTGCATAGTAAGGAAATAGTAGACAGGCACGAAGTTACGTGCTATCCTGCCGCTTTTTCTTCCTTTCCGCTTACTTTCGCCCCATGGCGAAAACGACGATCCGGTGGCGGGTAGCTCAATTTCTTGAACGTCGCTGGTGGCAACGCTACCTGCGTAATAAGTCTTCCGCAGATTACCTGACCGAAAAACGGGCGTACTGGGAGCGCACCCTCGATCAGCTTGATTGGGAACCGGTACCCGGCCGGCGGGTGCTGGATGCCGGCTGCGGTCCGGCGGGTGTCTTCATTTTGCTGCACAACATTGAAGCCGTTACAGCACTAGATCCCCTGCTGGAAAGTTACGAGGCGGACTTGCCGATATTTGCCCGTGCCAATTACCCCTCGGTCAGTTTCTTAGCGCAGCCACTGGAGGAGAAACTTGCCGTAGCCGGACCGTTTGAGGCCATTTACTGTTTCAACGCTATCAATCACGTGGCGGACTGGGAGCTTGCCCTTGATGTCCTCACGGCAAATGCAGGGCCAGGAACCAGGATGGTGCTCACGAGCGATGTCCATCGTCACGCATGGTTACTACCGGTTTTTCGGATGTTACCGGGCGACGCCCTCCATCCGCAACAACATGATGCTACCGCCTACCGGCGCGCGCTCGAGCGCCGGGGCTGGCGCATCGAGTGGGAAGAGGTGCTGCGGCAGGAAGCCATTTTCGCGTACACCGCCTGGGTTGCTGTTATGGAATAGCTGGGCGCGGCCGCAGGTGCAGAGAAGGGTAAAGTCAGGGGCAGCCTACGGCCCGCCAGGTCGTGATTAGTAACAACAGTTGATCCGTAGCAGATTTTCCCTTCTGCTCAGGGAATAAGGCCAGTGCGGCCGCCTCCCTTCCTTTGATTATTTGCCGCACACAGTCTTCGTCCCTTAGCGCACATGGGCAGGCTGCCAAAGCTAATTCATCGAGTAAAGCTGCCTGATCTTCCTCCAATGCATACATTTGGTGTACGGTCTTGATGAGCTGGGCTTGCATCAATTCCATGAAGGCCGGGCATTCCCGGGCGACCCGCATAATCAGCTTGTTGGTGATTCCGGTAGCAACAATATCCTGCGGATACCGGCCCCGGTACCGGTTGGCCAGGCTATCCAGCTCCGCACCTACGGCGAACTGCATATGGGTGGTATTATCCCGCATCAGGCTGTCAATAGGAACGTATTTGCCCGTAATGGACGTACAAAATCTCTGGACGGGAACGTCCAGGTTCAAGTCTGTACTGTCCAGCCAGGTTTCTATTGACCGGAGGCTGTCCGCCTGATTGGTCTGTGCCGCTAAGGAACAGGTAAACAGCACAAAAAGCAGCAGGAGGCAGCGCATAGGAATTACCTGGTTAAGTACATACTCCGGTTGCGGTCCAGCTCCCGGAAGAAAGGATCCGTCATGTCTTTAACGAAGCGAATAGCCTCTCCGGTAGACTTCATTTCCGGGCCCAGCTGCTTGTCGACGTTCGGGAACTTGTTGAAGCTGAAGACGGGAACCTTGATCGCAAAGCCACTGGGTTGTGGATTAATGGTGAAGTCTTTCAGCTTGTGCGTGCCGAGCATCACTTTAGTAGCAATGTTCAGGTAAGGAACTTTGTAAGCCTTGGCGATAAAGGGCGTTGTCCGCGAAGCACGTGGGTTTGCTTCAATAACGTAGACCCGCTCTTCACCGGTCTCCTTTTCTGTTTTGATGGCAAACTGGACGTTGATCAGGCCCTTCGTCTTCAGGGCAAAGGCCAGTTTTTCGGTGTACTCGCGCATCTTGTTGACGGCATCAACGCTCAGGGAGTAAGTGGGGAGGACGGCGGAGGAGTCTCCGGAGTGAATACCCGCCGGCTCAATGTGCTCCATTATTCCCATAATGTGAACTTCGTCGCCGTCACAGATAGCATCTACTTCCGCTTCTTTAGCACGATCGAGGAAATGATCAACCAGAACGACCATTTTCGGGTCTTTCTTGAAAATCGACAGGACGTGCCGCTCCAGTTCATCGTCGTTAATCACGATCCGCATATCCTGTCCGCCGAGTACGTAGCTGGGGCGTACGAGGACGGGATAGCCCACTCGCTTGGCAACTTCCAGGGCCTCGTCGGCATCCTTTGCTGTTCCGAAGTTAGGGTAGGGGATGTTCAGATCCTTGAGCAGGTTACTGAACCGGCCACGGTCTTCAGCAAGGTCGAGGCTTTCGTAGCTGGAGCCAAAGACCTTGATGCCACGCTTGTAAAATTCCTCCGCTAATTTGAGGGCCGTTTGTCCTCCCAGCTGAACGATGATTCCTTCTGGCTTTTCCAGCTCAATGATTTCCCGGATGTGTTCCCAGTAGACGGGCTCGAAATACAGCTTGTCCGCCTGGTCAAAGTCGGTAGATACGGTCTCCGGATTACAGTTTACCATAATGGCTTCGTAACCGGCTTCCTGAACGGCGCGCAAGCCGTGCACACAACAGTAGTCAAATTCGATACCCTGGCCGATCCGGTTCGGGCCCGAACCAAGCACCATTACTTTCTTTTTATCACTGACGATGCTTTCGTTTTCACTGTCGAAGGTGGAATAGAAATAAGGCGTCTGAGCCTCAAATTCTGCGGCGCAGGTATCCACCATTTTATAGGTACGGCGAATGCCGAGCTCGTACCTCCGGTTGGTGACGGCTTCTTCGTCCACCCGAAGCAGGTAAGCGATCTGAGCGTCCGAGTACCCCAGTTCTTTGAGTTCCCGGAAGAAATTAGCGGGAATGTCCTCCGGCACGTTGTAACGCTGAACCTCAAGGTCCATGTCAACCAGACGTTTGATCTGGTTAATGAACCAGGGGTCAATTTTGGTCAGTTTATGGATGGTCTTACGGGGCACTCCGAGGCGCAGGGCATCTTTGAGGCGGAAGATGCGATCGTCAGAAACGTTCTCCAGACGGTGGAGAATGTCATCCGTTTTGATCCATTCCTTTTTGTCGGACCCCAGGCCTGCCCGTCCGTTTTCGAGGCTCTGGCAGGCTTTTTGGAGGGCTTCCAGGAAATTACGACCGATCCCCATGACCTCCCCTACGGACTTCATCTGCAGGCCGAGTTTGTGGTCGGCACCCGGGAACTTATTGAAGTTCCACCGGGGAATCTTGACGATGACGTAGTCAAGCGTCGGTTCAAAGAAAGCGGAAGTCGTCTGGGTAATCTGGTTCTTCAGCTCATCCAGGGTATAGCCCAGGGCCAGTTTAGCGGCAATTTTAGCAATGGGGTACCCCGTCGCTTTAGAGGCCAGGGCCGAAGACCGGCTTACTCTGGGGTTGATTTCGATGACAATGAGCTCTTCCGTCTCCGGGTTCTGGCTGAATTGAATGTTACAACCACCCGCAAAATTACCCATGCCGCGCATGGCAATGATGGCCTGGTTGCGCATGTCCTGGTAGGCTTTATCGGAGAGCGTCATCGCCGGTGCTACCGTGATGGAGTCACCCGTATGGATGCCCATGGGGTCAAAGTTTTCCACCGCACAGATAATGACCACATTGTCGGCAGCATCCCGTAACAATTCCAGTTCGAATTCCTTCCAGCCAAGTACGGCTTTATCGATGAGCACTTCATGAGTCGGGCTGGCATCCAGCCCCCGGCGCAACATCTCGGCGTAATCTTCTTCCTTGAAGCAAAAGCCACCCCCGAAGCCCCCCAGCGTGTAGCTGGGGCGGATAACCAGGGGAAAACCTATTTCCTGGGCAGCCTCCATCCCTTCCAGGAAGGAGTTGGCGATCATCGCCGGCGCACACTTCAGCCCGAGTTTCTCCATGTGTAAACGGAAAAGCTCCCGGTTTTCTGCCAGGTCGATGGCTTCCAGGTCAACCCCGATCAGGCGGATGTCGTACTTCTCCCACAGGCCGATTTCTCCGCACTCAATGGCAAGGTTGAGCGCCGTCTGCCCGCCCATCGTTGGCAGGACACAGTCAATTTGTGGCTGCTCCTGCAGGATTTGCTCCACGTATTCCGGGGTCAGCGGCAGCAGGTAGACGTGATCCGCCGTGGACGGGTCCGTCATGATCGTGGCCGGATTGGGATTGATGATGGTCACCTCAATACCTTCCTCCCTCAAACTATGGCTGGCCTGCGTACCGGAATAATCGAATTCACAAGCTTGGCCGATAATAATGGGCCCAGATCCTATGATAAGTACGGATTTTATGCTGGTATCTTTTGGCATGTCTTAGTGGGGTGAGTTCAAATTCGCGCAAAGATAAAGAGTAGATAAAGGGACCAAAGACTTTTTTTAAACTTTTGTGACGATGGTGGACCCGTAGGGGGTGGATAAACTCGGAAAGCTTCCGTAGAAAAGTTAATCGCCTGTTTGGGTCTTTGCCCGGAAATCGTTAAGTTTGTAACAAGTTGAATTTTTATTGCGTCTCTTGAAATCATCCTCTCTTCATTATTGATTCTCCCTTTTTCTGCACGAGTTACTCTTTCCTACTTCTTCATTGAAATTTTTTTCGCTGAGTAAAACGTGTTAGACCTACTTCCTTACTGTTGCCGAGGATATGTTTCCTGACTGTTGTCCTGAACCGATTAAGACTTTATCTCTCGTTTATAACAGTTGTCATCTCATGATTCTTTCAAGTAATCCTCCCC
>JAUIIF010000868.1 GCA_030431945.1 Bacteroidia bacterium
AGCGAGGAGGGTTTACCCCCTCGTTTCAGTTGCGAGGATTGGGAGGGCACGGAAGACACGGAAGGCACGGAAGGCACGGAAAAAAGTTGTTTTCCTGGTTCCTGGAATTCTGCGCAGCATTCCTGAAATTGTACGGCTGAGGTATAATCCGGATTATTCTAAACCTCGTCAGCCTTCGTGTCGTTACTCCATTTTATACTGATACCCACATGCAAGTAGATATTCTCGCCATCGGCGTTCATCCGGACGACGTAGAACTAAGCGCCTGCGGCACCTTGCTGCAACACGCAAGCCTCGGTTACTCTTTTGGTTTACTCGATCTGACCCGGGGTGAACTGGGGAGCCGTGGCTCCGCCGAAATCAGGACCCGGGAGGCTAAGGACGCCGCCCGGAAAATGGGGGCGGAGTTCCGCGTTAATCTGGACCTGCCCGACGGCTTTATCCGGAACGACGAAGCGACCCTGCGCAAAATCATTACCGTCATTCGCCAGTACCGCCCGAAAATCGTCCTGGCCAATGCCCTCGATGATCGTCATCCAGATCACGGCCGCTCCGCTAAAATCGTAGCCGATGCGTGCTTTTACAGTGGATTGCTGAAAATCGAAACTACCGGCGAAGATGGTCAGCCGCAGGAGAAATGGCGCCCCCAGAATCTTTACCACTATATCCAGGACCGTAACCGGAAGCCGGATTTCGTCGTCGATATTAGTCCCTACCTGGCCAGGAAGATGGAAATCATCCGTTGCTACCGCTCTCAATTCGATGACCACGAAGAGAATGAGTACAGCCAGGAAGTTAAAACCCCCATCAGCGGCAGCGATTTTATGGCCTTTATCGAGGCGAAAGGCCGCAGTTTCGGCCGGGAAGCCGGCTTCGAATTTGCCGAAGGCTTCGAAACCAGCCGCTACCCGGGGGTGAAGGACCTTTTTAACCTCATATAAGCAAGGGGTAACCGGGAAATAATCAGGACTTCACCCGCTCAGCCATGGTGACCAGCCACGCATAATCCCGTGCCACTTCTTTGATGGCGTCAAAGCGCCCGGAGGCCCCACCGTGTCCTGCCTCCATATTGGTATGTAGCAGCAATTCGTTATTGTCGGTCTTAAATTCCCGTAGTTTGGCGACCCACTTGGCGGGCTCCCAGTACTGCACCTGGCTGTCGTGCAGTCCCGTTGTTACCAACATGTTGGGGTAGTCTTTGGCTTCGACCTGGTCGTAGGGGCTGTAGCTGAGGATGTAGTCGTAAAACTCCCGCTCGTTCGGGTTGCCCCATTCATCGTATTCTCCCGTCGTGAGGGGAATGGAATCATCAAGCATGGTTGTCACGACGTCCACGAAGGGGACGGCGGCAACCACGCCCGCCCACAGGTCCGGCCGCAGGTTCACTACCGCACCC
>JAUIIF010000213.1 GCA_030431945.1 Bacteroidia bacterium
CCGCCGCCCCCCGGCATCGAAGAGGAGCGGCTGTCGGTCAGTCCCCCTGCTGGTTTCCAGGTAAAAATGATCGGTAGCGGGCACTGGGTACAGCGCCATGATCAACCCGTCACCTGCTTCCGGAAGCACAGCTTCCCGGACCGGCGACCAACTCGAGGCACCGGTAAAATCAAGTTGGCGAATGCGGTAATATGACTGGCCGCTCAGCGGTTGCCGGTCCCAAAAAGTATAGTCCCCATTGCCATTCCTTCCGGCTGCGGCGCGAACATTGCCGAGTACCTCCCAATCAACTGCGCTGCCTGACCGCTCAACGATAAACTCCTCGTTGTCCACTTCGTCCGCCGTACGCCAGTGCAGCTGGACCATTTTACGGTCCACTACCCGCAAGGAAAAACGCTCCCAGGTCAGCGGCAGAGCACCGGCCGTGCTGACGGTCGCCGAAGGAGGGGATTCGTTGCGCGAGCGATCAATTGCCGTAACGTAGTAGCGGGCAATCGCCGCCGGAGTTACCTCCTGATCTTCGTACTGAAGACTTCTGATGGCAGAACCCACCAACTCAAACGGACCATTACCCAGAGAACGATAAATGGCAAAAGCCTCCAGGCCCGGGTCAGCATGTGGAGCCCACGCTATTGTGTTCCCGACCGGCCCGGGGGTAACACTTACGCCATGGGGTGCTACGGGGGCCTCCCCATCAAGAACTATCCGCAGGTAATCCTGTACCAGGGTCGCCTGGCCCGTGTACACTTCGTACCCCGCTGATACGGATTTGACCCATACCGCCGGAGGGGCGACCTTCTCCTCTGCCAGCATCCGTTCGGCCGGGGGCAGGTCTATGTAATCCAGGAAGTCAAGCCCCGTCTCAATAAAAAGCAGCAGGGAATGATCAAGGTAGGGCGGAATATGCTCATTGTCCACACAGATGAACTTCAGGTGTACTTTATTATTCTTGGCCTCCTGAGGGTGACCGGCGGGGTAATTAAAAAACTTGTAGCGCAGTGCAAAATCGTACCTGCTACCATCGATATACAGCGGAAGGGTACGTAAAGAGCCGGCTGCATCGTTGTTCCTGGCGAACCACCAGTATGCGCCGTTCCCGGAATCTGCCCGGTCGGTCAGGTCTTCCTGGGCGTAGCGTTTGAATTCAATGACGATGTCAAAATCCCGGTCTTCCACTACGGGAGCGGCGTCCTGCGGGCCGCCATCGAAAATAATGTTGATGGACGCCCACCACTTGTCATCTGCGTCGTGCGCATTTTCCTGGCTGGTTTTCCACTGAATACGGAGGTCATGATTAAGGTCTTCGATCCGGGTTGGTAGGCCGCAGACGGCAGGGTTGCCGGGGTAGTAGTTTTGGCCCACTTTATAGCCGCCTACGGTCCCACTAGGGTAACCATTAAATCCATTACCGCCGGCGTGTACGTATTCCAGTCTGAAAGCAGCTCCCGTGGCTGCTACCTGATCCGCAACATAGGTCATCACGGAGGGCTCATCCCAGATCGGGTTGGTCAGTCCGTAATTGATATTTGCTTCGATTAAGTTCGAAAACCGGTCAAGGGTAATGGCCTGGCCCGTAGCCGGTATGCCATAGGCCAACAAGGCGAGGTAAACCAGCGAGAAAAGTAAACGATAGCGGAAGCCCATAAAGAGAATATTCACTTATAAAGTAATGATGAAGGCGAAGCTAATGCCAGGACGGAGCGAAGAGGTTTGATCTTCATCGAAAGAGGGTCACTCAGCGTCATTAAGCGTGAGCATGGCTTCTGTGCGAATTACTCACAGGAGCCTTCCTTGCTCGAGGCAAGATGGACCACCGGAAAAACGTTTAAGCTTTGTCCGCCCCGGGTGCGCTAAAAGATTCTTTAGCTTACTGGCTGTGCTCAAACTTGGTTTTTAGACAAATCACTAACTTAGCAGCAGCTTCAAGACTATAGCTCGTTTAATAAAAGGGAAATGCACGTAGAGCACTATCCGGATTTGCTCCTCTCTGGTCAGCAGTCCCACCAGCCAGAACTGTTTGTTTACGACCTGAAAATGACGCAGGACGTGATCAACAGCAAGGTTCAGCTCGACCTGCATATGTTCAGCTTTCTCCGGGAAGGCAAAAAACAGGTTCACTTCCCGAATGCTGCAGTAGACGTTAGTCCGGAACAATCCATTCTTATAAAAAGCGGTAATTGCATCTGGTCAGAGCTGTTAATTGATACGGATACCTACTATTGTAAATTATTGTTTTTTTCGGAAGCGCAGTTAAAAGCACTGCTGAAAAAGCTTCCCCCGCCCCATCATCCTTCTGCGATCTTGGAAAGCTCTCCTGCTTTTTTTATCATTGAAAATGACGACTACCTGTTGTCCTATCTCGATTCTTTGGCGACCGTTGACCACGCTGCGCCCGATCTGAAGGAGCGACTGATCTCCATCAAGTTTGAAGAACTCATGCTTTACCTGCTCGGAAAGTACGGGCAGGCGTTCGAGACTTACCTGCGGTCTATGGTGTGCAGGAAGACTTCAAGTTTTCAAACAATTGTCGAAGACAATCTGGACTCTAACCTTAATCTGGAAGACATCGCCTTCCTCTGCCACATGAGCCTCTCCACCTTCAAGCGCCAGTTTACTAAAGTATACGGCGTGTCTCCCGGCAAGTGGTTCAGAGACCAACGGCTGCAAAAAGCCCGCGATATTCTGATCTCCGGAGAAATGACCTGCTCAGACATTTATCAACGGTTCGGTTACAACAACCTCTCTAACTTCAGTGCTGCCTTCAAGCAGAAATTCGGCAAAAACCCGAGTGAGGTATAGAAACAGGAATTTTATTCCAAGTTGAACTTTTTTCATAAGCAAAAGGACCATATCCATAATCGCTGGTTCTTCGGCTTGCCCTAATTTTGAGAATCGCATTTAACTCAAGCTACCCTAGCCAGCTAATCCTGCTATCTGTAATTGATGCTGATGCGGAACAATAGTCCCACAAACAAACTCCTGAAATAAACAGCTCATCAGTTGGCTTTTTATTCCTCAGGCAACCCCTTAAGAGTGCTTACAATTTGACCTGAACGGGTGGCAGAAAGCCTAAAAGCTTGTGCCGGAATAGCCCGCGGTAGATATATTATTGACGCTTTGACACATTTTTTATTGTAGTTGGGGATAGCCTTCAAAATGAAGACTATCCCTTTCCTTTTATCCCTGCCCTCCCATTACAATTTGAACCTTTTTCATAAGTATCTAATCCTTATCCGTAACCGTATCCAGCGGCAGGCCACCTACATTTGCCCGAGTAACGGGGCACCCCTTTCACAACAATAATTGAATTACACTATGAACATTTCTCTGGCCACTGCTGAAAAAGCAATTATCGCCGCCCGGCAAAAATCCGAGGAAATGGGCGTCAGAATGAATATCGCCGTTGTCGATGCCGGTGCCAATCTGGTGGCATTCGCACGTATGGACGGGGCCTGGCTTGGTTCTCTGGACATCTCCGTCAAGAAGGCAAAAACCGCCCGTTATTTCGATATGCCCACTGGTGCCATCGGGGGGCTTTCACAGCCGGGTGGTCCTTTGTACAACATTGAGCATTCTAATGGTGGCCTCATTTTCCTTTCCTGGTGGCATTCCCATCAAGGATGATTCCGGTATGGTAGTCGGGGCAATCGGCGTCAGTGGTAGTACCGTTGAAGACGATCACGCCGTTGCGGAAGCAGGACTGGCCGCTTGCTAAGATTTAACAACACTTTTACAGCTTATTATCTGGGTAACTGTCCTGCGGGACAGTTACCTTTTTTTATTCATTCCGCTTTCACCAGCTTAGCCCACGGGGCCGTCACCCCCGTAAGGGCTGCGGCCAAAGCTTTGGTATACCGTTTATCCACGTCTTCCTGGCCATAGTTATTGGCCATAAAGCGGAGCAGGTAAATGCCCGTCAGCCGGTTCAGGTCATCCAGCTCAGGATCCCGGATGAGTCTGGTGAGCAAAGCAATGACGGCCGCTTGGTCCTGAGCCTCTGCGAGGGCGCGGCCAACGCGTAACCAGTTGCTTTGGTAATGGTTAGCCGCCAGCCCCTCAGCCTGCAAACAGGAGCCTACCAGCAGGTCGGTCGCATCAATGCCCAGCGCTTCGAGCTCAGCGAGGTACGTCCCCCGGCCGGCATAAGCGTAGTTTCCGTCAGAAGCCCGGTCAAAGCGATCGTTCATAATGTTCAGGTGAGCGCGCAAAAACACGGACCATTCCACGGCAGCAGCGGCAAGTCGGGCAATTTGTGCTGCGTGGATGCGGGGGCTCTGGTCCTGGCTACAGGATCCCCACACTTTGCGCAGGCGCTTTGAAGTCAGGGCAAGAGCATATTCTCCCTGCGCTTCTAAATAGTATTCCAAATCCTCGTACACGGAGTGACCATTACGTACATGCTCCTTCACTTTTTCAAAGGCAGCGGCAAATCGTTGGTCGTCCTTAATCATTTGGTTCACCCAATCCCGTTTACCGCTGTTCCAGGCGGCCATTTCTTTTTCCCATTGCATCCATTGCACGTAGTTCGGGTCGTCTTCAGGGGCAACATCATACTCGGGCATCAGTTCTTCGTAGTCCTCCGCTAGTTCACTCAGTTGCATAAGGCCATCCTCGTCCTTCGTTTCCCGCAGGTACCCTCCGGTACTGCTGCCTGCGCCGGCCAGGAAGATGGTCTGGCTCGTATCCACCAGGCAATCCACGTACTGAATCATCCGGGCGTAGGACCCGGGCATTTTCCGGGCGGCAGGAATTTCGTCCAAGACCCATATCTGGGTATTTTTATACCCTTTGGCAACGTAAATCAGGTCCGTTACCCGACCACTGTTTTCGCCTTCCGGGTTAAGCGCCAGACTGTTTCCGTAGTTGAGGGGCAGGAGGTTGTAGCGGGGCCCCGGGTTACGCTCAGAGCCGGCGCTTACGTACAGGATGCCCCGGCGGACCAGGGCTGCCTCCGGGTAGGATGCCTTTACGTCAACGACTCCGTTTTCTGCTGCTTTCGCCAGGTGCCTACGGACAGCTTTCCAGTCACTATTACCTACTTGATAACAACTGGCCATGGTCTGCGCCGGGGCAAAGTACTGGCGGTCCAGGTCACAACGCCTGAACTTCAGTTCGAGGGAATCGACGATGTATTCCAGGTCGCTCATGGTGGCCTCCGGGTAAATAAAACCATTATCGTAAATGGTAAATTCAGCGGACTGGGCGCGGCCGCAGGTGCAAAGGAGGATTAAAAAAAGCAGGGCAAGCAGGCGCATGGCGTAGGGTTTTACCCATTAGATGCTCAAAAACGGCGTTCAGCATATGCAGCGACCAATATTTAACTTTGAACAGGTTGGGCCCGAATACCCTTAAGAGGGCATGAACAATTAATAGGGCAGGTCCCCTTACGGTACTTCCGTCAGCAACTAATGCTGACGGCTTTTAGCCCTGTTTGTTTACTTTACTGCCACAAACCGATTCCTGATCATGTCCTCCAGAAGAAAATTCCTCCACCAGCTTCCCGCCCTCCTGGCCGCTCCGTTACTTACTACCCAGCGCGCACAGGCGTCCACCCTGGCCGAGCCCTTACGGCAATTCGCGGCCAACGACCAGATTAATTTGGCCTGTATCGGTCTGGGCATTCAGGGCTTTAATAACGTCAATGCTGCCCTGCAGAATCCGGGCATTAAAATGATTGCTGCCTGTGATCTTTACACTGGCCGGCTGGCGCGTGCCCGGGAGGTCTACGGTAAGGAAATTTTCACCACCCGTGATTACCGGGACATTCTCGCGCGTCCGGACGTAGACGCCGTAATCGTTGCCACCCCGGATCATTGGCACGATACGATTACCGTTGCCGCACTGGATGCGGGCAAGCACGTCTACTGCGAGAAACCGCTTGTCCAGCAACTGGAGGAGGGGCACGCCATTCTGGCGGCAGAAAAAAGAAACCCCGGGGTCCTCATCGTGGGCAGTCAACGGGTCAGCTCTATTTTACTGGATAAGGCCCGTGAAATTTATCGGAGTGGCGACCTGGGGAAACTGGTGATGATTGAAACGTTCAACGATCGCTTCAGCGCCCTCGGTGCCTGGCAGTACTCCATTCCCCGTGATGCTTCCCCGCAGACGGTTGACTGGGATACCTTCCTGAAGGACACGGCCAAACTTCCCTTTGATGCCACCCGCTTTTTCCGCTGGCGGAATTACCGCGATTACGGCACGGGGGTGGGTGGCGACCTGTTCGTGCACCTTTTTTCCGGGGTGCACCGGATGCTCGACTCCCTGGGGCCCAATCGCATTTTCGCGACCGGTGGCTTGCGGTACTGGGAGGATGGCAGAGACGTCCCCGATGTTTTTCTGGCCAACTGCGACTACGCCGAACAAGCGAATCACCCTGCCTTCAACATGCAGCTGCGTGTCAACTTCGTCGCCGGCGGCGGCGGCGGCAGCCGCACGCGTTTGGTTGGTACCGAGGGAAGTCTTGAAGTCAGCGGCAGCTCCCTGACCTTGCGGCGTAACGAACTTCCGGCCGCCCCCGGGTACGGGGGCTGGGACAGCTTCGGCACCTTCCCGGAAAACACCCGCAGCGAATTCGAGAAATGGTACAAAGCCACTTACCCACCAGCGCCACCGGAAGTCGAAGGACCCAGCGAGTGGACCTTCCGTACGCCGGAGGGGTACTCCGACCACGTCCATCATTTCCATAACTGGTTCACGGCTATCCGTGAGCAGGGCGAAGTGGTCGAAGACGGTGCTTTTGGCTTCCGGGCCGCCGCGCCTTCACTCGCCGCCAACGTCAGCTACTTTGAGCAAAAGGTCGTCAACTGGGATCCGGTGACCATGCGGGAAGTGGGGTAAAGGCAAAACCGAGGTTTTTCTTGCGGACGTATGCTTTTTACCTGTTTTCTGCATCTAGCCCGTAGAAAACATCACCTCCCCATGGCCTATACCCCTCTAAAAATCGCAATTCCGAAACCGTGTTCCGAAGACTGGCAGCAAATGTCTCCCGTCCCCGGAACAACCGCCCGCCACTGCGCCAGCTGCGTAAAAAACGTTGTTGACTTTACTGGCTTTACCGACGCCCAGGTGCACGCCTACGTCCGGGAGAAAGGGGGGAATCTCTGTGGCCGTTTCCGGCCGGATCAACTGGAGCGGCCCCTGCGTGCCGTTAGCACCCCTACCCGCAGTCCGCTCAAAGTAGCGGCCGCAGCTGCGGGCGTCCTGCTGGCTACTACCGGCTGTAGCTCCCCGGAAGTCCTGACCCACTCCCCTCCGGAAGTGATACCTCCCCTGCTAACGGAACGGCCCGCATTTGCTTCGCCGGCCACTGGAGAAGTTGTTGCCGTTACCCAACCGGCCCCAATGGTTCCCGGAGGAAGAGCTGACGAAACCACCCCCGCTGACTCCCCGGACGCAACAGAAGAAATCAGGCTAACCGTCGTTGGCGCTATGTTGATACCGCCGTCGCCCCCACC